>JAKQFZ010000668.1 GCA_029558215.1 Candidatus Omnitrophota bacterium | reverse complement strand
CTGTGCTTCGAGCACTGGGGTACGGCAAGGCAAGAGTTGCTGGATGGCTCTTGATTGAAGGCTGGCTGCTGACTGTTGCAGCCTTGATTCCCTCCGTCGTTCTGGATGGCGTTCTGACTTTTCTGATTCAGACACTTGCGTCCGATATGCTTCCTTGGGCGGGGTTCTCGTGGCCTGCAAGCCAGATAGTGCGCGCATGGTTACTCTTCGTGATCGTTGTGTTTCCCGCGCAGATTCTGCCCCTCTGGCGGCTCTATCGCCTCGACGTCCATCACGCTCTGCGAGGCCTCTAGATTTAACTCAGTCGAGGCTGTCTTTTAGAGTCGCAACCGTCGCGACGGTGTCTCCCTCTTCCAGACGGATGAGCCGAACGCCCTGCGTGTTACGAGAGATCTCTCTAATCTCCTTAACTGCTTGTCGGATCGCAATGCCCTGTTGCGTGATGATCATCACTTCATCGTCTTCAAAGACTTCTTTCAGTCCAACAACCTCGCCGTTCCTCTTGGACGTCTGGATGTCAATGACTCCCTTCCCTCCTCGATGAATCCGCCGGTATTCGGTGGCGAGAGTACGTTTTCCGTAGCCATATCTTGTCACGGTCAACAGAGAAGCACCTTCCCGAGCGATCTCCATTGCCACCACGTCATCTTCCTTGGCAAGGTTGATTGCCTTCACACCACGGGCGTTGCGACCCATGGAACGAAGATCGTCTTCCGAAAAGCGAATCGCCATACCCCATCGAGTCCCGATGATGATATCGTTGGTGCCATCGGTCATCTGAACACCAATGAGTTGATCCTCTTCGTCAAGGTTCATAGCAATGATCCCAGCGCGCCTGGGGTTCGAGAATGCAGCGAGATCCGTCTTCTTGATGACGCCCAAGCGTGTCACCATGACCAGAAAGTGCTTCTCGTCAAACTCAGCAACAGGAATCAAGGCAGTGACCTTTTCATCAGGCTGAAGTTCAAGCAGATTCACGATCGCTTTGCCCCGGGTTGCGCGTCCCCCCTGCGGAAGCGCATAGACCTTTTGCCAGTACACTCGTCCCTGATTGGTGAAGAAGAGGACGTAATGGTGCGTGGAAGCAATGAACATCTGCTCCACAAAGTCGGTCTCCTTCGTCTCAACAGCGATGATCCCTCGACCACCTCGTTTCTGTTGCCGGTAGGTGTCCGTGGAGATTCGCTTGATGTAGCCTTGATGCGAAACCGTCACCACCATATTCTCTTCTGCAATAAGATCCTCGATGTCCAGATCGGTTTCATCCTCGACGATCTTCGTCCGACGGTCATCACCGAATCGCTCTTTGATCTCCCTAAGTTCGGTTTTCATGATCTCGGTGAGAAGTGCTGCATTGGAGAGCACGTTCTTGTAGTACTCGATGTCCTTCAGCAGCGCACGATACTCCTCTTCGAGTTTCTCACGCTCTAAGCCAGTCAAGCGCTGCAGCCTCATATCGAGGATCGCCTGAGCCTGCTTGTCGCTAAGTTTGAACTTGTTCATCAAGCCCGTCTTCGCCTGCTCCGCATCCGCTGACTTTCTGATCAGGGCGACTACGGCGTCTATGTTGTCCAAGGCAATTCGAAGGCCTTCCAAGATGTGCGCTCTGGCTTCGGCTTTTGCCAACAGGAACCGGGTGCGACGAGTGATTACTTCCCGTCGGTGCTTGATGAACTGGTCAATGATCTCCTTGAGCGAGAGATACACCGGACGTCCGTCCACCAAAGCGAGCAGGATGACGCCAAAAGTGTTCTGCATCTTGGTGTGCTTGTACAACTGGTTGAGCACAACCTCATAGTTCTCACCGCGCTTCAGCTCGATCACGATGCGCATCCCGTCGCGATCGGATTCGTCCCTGAGATCAGCGATTCCCTCAATCCTCTTGTCCCGGATCAGGTCAGCCATCTCACGAATCAGATTGGCCTTGTTGACCATATACGGGATCTCGGTCACGATAAGATTTTGCTTGCCTGCCTTGCTCTGCTCCAAGACAGCAGTCGCACGCTGGACGACACGACCTCGTCCCGTCTCATAGGCATCCAGTATTCCCTGACGTCCGCAGATCGTCGCCCCCGTCGGAAAATCGGGCCCCGGCAGGAGAGCCATCAACTCGCGAGTTGTGATATCTGGATTGTCAATCTGAGCCAGAACTGCGTCCACCACCTCAACGAGATTATGGGGGGGAATGTTCGTTGCCATTCCCACCGCGATGCCCGCAGAGCCGTTAACCAGCAAGTTCGGGATGACACTCGGCAAAACAGTAGGCTCCATCTCGGATTCGTCAAAGTTCGGAATGAAGTCAACCGTTTCCTTGTCAATATCAGTGAGCATCGCTTCCCCGACTCGACTCAAACGAGCCTCGGTGTACCGCATCGCTGCAGGAGGGTCACCGTCAACTGATCCGAAATTGCCCTGTCCATCCACAACGGGGTATCGAATGGAAAAGTCCTGTGCCATTCGTACAAGCGAATCGTAGATGGCGGAATCCCCGTGCGGATGATATTTACCCATAGTCTCCCCAACGATTTTTGCAGACTTGCGGTAAGGCCTCGAGGGCCCAAGACCCAACTCATGCATGGAGAAAATGACTCTTCGATGAACTGGCTTCAGTCCGTCGCGAACGTCCGGAAGGGCACGACTGACGATAACGGACATCGCATAGCTGATGTAGGAGACCTTCATCTCCTCTTCGATGTTTACAGGACGAATTCGCTCATTCTGGGCAAACATACTCTGCTGTCAACCTCCATCAAAAACTACACATGCTGCACATCTATACTGAGAACTGCTTCCGCACACGGGACAAGGCGGCCAGAGACTCAATCAAAGATTCAAACTGGGTCAAAATCAGGCAATTCGCGCCGTCCGACAGGGCGTCCCTGGGCGAAGGATGCGTTTCGAGAAACACACCATCGGCACCAGCGGCCACCGCAGCCCGTGCCAACGTTGGGATGAATTCGGGCTGTCCTCCAGTGCGCTCACCCAAGCTGCCAGGCATCTGAAGGCTGTGGGTGCAGTCGAAAACTACAGGATAGCCCAATGACCGCATCATCGGAATAGATCGGAAATCCACAACAAGATTGTTGTAGCCGAATGTGGTGCCACGCTCCACCAACAGGATATTGTGATTTCCCACGCTTTCTATTTTCTCCACAACATTCTTCATCTCCCATGGCGCGAGAAACTGCCCTTTCTTTACGCTCACAGTTCTTCCAGTCTCCGCGGCAGCGATAAGCAAATCGGTCTGACGGCACAGAAAAGCAGGGATTTGAAGCACATCAACAACTTCTGCAACAGGCATCACTTGAGATGCTTCATGCACGTCTGTAACCACGGGCACTTCGCATTCTTCCTTGATCCTTTTCAGAATCTCAAGTCCCTTTTCGATGCCAGGCCCTCGGCTGGATCTTAGCGACGAACGATTGGCCTTGTCAAAGGAGGCCTTGAACAGGTAGGGCAACTCATAACGACTGCAAATCTCCTTCAATGTATGAGCGACCGAAAGCGATAGTGCCTCGGATTCCAGAACACAGAGGCCCGCAATCACGAATAGAGGGCCACCAGAATCAACCTGGATGGCCCCTATCTTCATATTGTTCGAAGCCATGCTGACAAAACACTCCTCGCGACTCTACGTTGTGAGATCTCAAACACTTATGCGAAGAATCATACACTACAGGAACTATATCAGAGCAGCCCTATTCAGTCAAGGATAACTCATGCTGAAAACGGCCACCTGTACTGCGTTGAAATGAACACAATTGCGGTCTAGTATCTTTGACGGATTATAGACATCGGAGCGATTGCTAGACTGTAGCCAGGCATCGTTCCAAGGAGTAGCAACATTAGCCTCGTGCAAGCGACCACATCTGCTGACAACTTGAACGAACATCGCATCCATTCGACTCGCTGGGGTGTCATCGCTCATCTGGCGATCATTTTTGTGGCGGTCTTTATCTGCTATGCGAACACTCTCAACCATAATTTTGTCTACGATGACAAAGATGAGATGCTCGAGAATCCAATCATACATTCACTCAGAAATGTCCCCCGATTCTTCACTACGTCCACCTATGGCTACTACAGGCCTTTGCGGACACTGGTTTGGGCAATAGACTATGCGTTCTGGAAAGAGAAACCATCTGGATACCACATGACCAACTTGATCCTGTATGTTTTCGCCTGCTGGAGTTTATACTGGTTTCTTGTGCTCCTGTTTCAGAATCACGCCCAGGCGCTTATCACCAGCCTTCTCTTTTTGACTCACCCCATACACACAGAATCAATTGCATGGATCAGCGGACGAGGCGATCCTCTGGCTGCCACTTTCTTGTTCCTGTCTCTGTGCTGCACTATCCGATGGGCGCACAACAGTCCGGCTCGCGGTCGGTCAAAGGGTTTTGGGTTGTGGGCTGTGGCGATGATTCTCTTTGTTTTCAGCGTTCTCTCCAAGGAGTCTGGAATCACTTTGCCGATCATCTTGATCGCGCTTACGGCTTGCAGTCATCGTGAACAGCCTCTGGTTCGACGAAGACTTCTCTGGTCTGCAACTGCTTCGGGTGTGATCCTGCTGCTTCTAATACTCCTGCGTTTTCACGTCTTGCGGAGCCTGACGCCCTCGAACAGTCCGATCAATGACTCCCGTTGGAATAATGTTCTCTTTGCGGCGATGGCATTCTGGAGATACGTCGGGCTGATGGCAGTTCCCGTCAATCTCTCCGCAGACTATCCGGCCGCGGAGTCACTCATTCTGAATGGCAGCAGTGTTGTCTCAGCGATACTAGGTCATATTGCGGTGACCACTCTTGTGGCTGTGCTCATCGTCAAGAGAAGAACCGGTGCTTGCTTCGCCATTGTCTGGATCTACGCAACCTATCTTCCGGTCAGCAACCTCGTGCCACTGAATCAGAGTTTCAGTGAAAAGTATATGTTCCTTCCCGTCCTGGGAATGTGCATCCTCCTCGGCACACTCTGGACTCTGCCTCTGCCGAAGACACAGACTCGCACGTTGCGGATCTTCCTTGGTGTTCTTCTGATCTTCTACACCGTGGCAACGATCCAGCGGAACAAGGTCTGGAAGGATGAGGTGACGCTCTGGACACGCACACTGTCCGATCAGCCGGAGTCTGGTCTGGCTGCGTATAATCTGGCTTGTGAGTACGACCGCCTCGGGCAGTCCGAGAAAGCGATTCAGTACTACCTGAGAGCCATCAGTCTTCGTCCAGAGGATGCTCGTCAATATCAGAACCTGGGCAATCTCTATTTGAATCTCAATAGGATGACCGACGCCATAGAATGCTACAAGAAGACAATCTCCATGGGCTTGGTGACCCCTCACGTCTATGCGGCTCTTGGTGCAGCCATTGCATCACTCGGACATCTTAAGCAAGGACAAGCGATCGTCGAGAAGTCGCTTGACATGAATCCCAACTATGTTCCCGGTTTGTACAATCTGTCCCTGATCCTTCGCGATAGGGGTATGACTGATGAGGCTGACAAGGTCCTCGAAAGAGCACACCAGTTGAATCCGTCTGTCGGCACACAGCGCCGCGGCTGGATTCAGACACGAAACAACTGACAAGCAGTATTCTCATGAAGGACACGCATGTCCGCAATTCGTCCAACTCTCTTCTCTGTAAGTTCTGCCTGTCTTGAGGCTGCAATAGCCTGATTTGCGACAAGACGATCAAGAGAGTCAGTACAGTAGCTCACCTGAGGTCTAGGAGCTTCCGAGCGACATGATTCTGCGATCTTCCCCAAGAGCCAATGCTCAAGAAGACGGCCTGTTCTACTATACCGACCCGAGAAGACAATATGGTCAATTCCGCCCATCGCCGAAATGCCACTTCCAGCAGCAAGCAGCAGGCGATACTGGAAAACATCTCGTGCGGCAACCACTTCGGGGGAGCTTGACTTGAAAAGGGTGGAGATGCTGATGCGTCTGCCAGTCATGCCCAGAATGCCACTCTGGTGTGAAAGGACGTCGTTGATCTCCTCAGGACCCAGACCCAGCTCCTGAGAGAGTGAAAGGACAATGCTCGGGTCGATCTCACCACACGTTCTCTCTCCCGGAAGACCCTCAAGTGGGGTGACTCCACTCGTTACAGTCAAAGGCGTTCGGCCAGCAACGGCACAAACTTCTGAACGACGGTCCAGACAGATGGAAAGTATCCTCTTTGCCCGGCTGCGATCTGCTCTATCGCGCTCAAGTAGGGCGGTCTGGACTGCAGCGGTATGAAAGATGCCGTGAAAACCAGTCCGCCTGAGGCGGCTACCACCAAGCAGCTTGTCATCCAACGCATAGCAACTCTCACGTACCGGAAGTCGTGCGAAGAAGGAAGTCTCAAAAACAAGCACAACCGGCACTGTCGAGAAGGCTCTTCTCACTTCTCCGATCAGAGAGAGCACCGCCGGAATGTGGATTGGCGAATCCTCGGTCAGCCTTTCCAGTTTCCTGACAACGTCTGAGGTAACCAACTCACCCTGAGAGAACTCCTTGCCACCGTAGCAGACACGAATCGCGACAAGGTCATATAGACAATTCTCCCCACACTCCAGGCTGTATCCCTTCAGGATGAGAGCCTTGTTGATTTCGTCAATCGCTTCCTGCGAGGCTTCTGCTCCACGAAATCTTCTTAGATTTCCGGAAGTCGTATTGGTGCTCGTACCTCTTACAAAGTACGCGTATCTCAGGGTCTTACTTGACGGAATGAGGACGAGAGTCTTCATGCTGCTGCTCCTTGTCTGGAAGAATCCGAATCCGGAGCCATCGTCCGGTAGGTTCTGCGGGCGATTGCCAACTCCTCATTGGTTTGGATAACCAAGACTCTCACTGCAGATCCTGGCTTGGAAATGTCTGCCGGGAACTCCATCACATCTTCATTGAGTGTGTGCGATATTTCTAAGCCGAAGAAGTCCATCCCAGCACAGACATTCCACCGAACTTCGGGAACGAGTTCGCCAATCGTGTCGGTGAATATGACAGCGTCTGCTTTGCCGAGTGCGAGAAGATAAGCTCCGAGGTACTTGCGAATTCGCCAGAGGTATACCTGGCGGGTGAGATTGATACGAGTGCTTGAGCGTTCGCTGTCACCTGCAAAGGAAAGAACATCACGGATGTCCGCCGAGATGCCTGACATCCCCAGGACACCGCTGCTCTTGTTAAAGGCTTTCTCGACAACACTGTGATCCCCGTGGTTGAGAGTCAGCAATTGAAGAGCAATTGCAGGGTCAATGTCACCGCATCGGGTACTCATGACGAGCCCTTGCAGCGGAGAATACCCCATCGTGTTGTCAATGGATCTACCTTTGGATATGGCACACAGGCTGGCACCCCCGCTGCCCAGATGACAGCTCACAGCGTTCATCTCTTTTGTGTCCCTGCAAAGGAACTTCGCTGCCTGCTCAAGGACAAATTGGTGGCTGATTCCATGGAAACCGTATTTACGCAACCCAAGGCGTGCAACCAGTGGTTGTGGGAGAGCATAGCTACGCGCATGGATCGGTATGCTCGAATGAAAGGCCGTATCGAATACAGCCACCTGATCCAAGTAGGGATACAGTGTCCTGCACGCATCAATGAGATTCATCGCTGGTGGATTGTGAAGGGGGGCAAGACTGGACGTCTTCTGAAGCAGGTCATACTCAGCCGAGCCTATCTTCGTTGGACACTCAAACCATTCTCCACCATGAACCACACGATGCCCCACAGCATGCACCGTCATCGCGGACTCCCGACTCAGAATCTGCATCACCTGGTTGAATGCTTCGGCATGGCTTGCCATGGGCACTGTGATCGTCTCGCGCTCTGCACCTATATGATGGACAATTCGCGAAGGCTCCGCAGTCGGCGGGCCAATTCGCTGTGCCTCCCCACCAGCCAACTCGGTCTCTTCAGGCATGGCTATCAGACGATACTTCAGGGATGAGCTTCCACAGTTGAACACAAGAACATTCATCGAGTAAACCTCCGTCCTCCTATCGCGCTTCCGTCAGATTTCATCGGATGTCCAACCACACACCGGAACTCCAATCAGGCTGTGCACAATGGACGCTGTCCCGTATGCGCACTCATGGACATTTGGCACAGAGACACACTCTCCAACCGCGTGTGCCATCGCCTCAGTTCCTGGCCCATACCCAACGACAGGAATCCCGAATTCGTTCACGAGTACACTGCCGGCAGTTCCCATCCCAAGCCTGTTCAGTCGCCACTTGCCAGGGGTGCAGTAGCAGCCCGCAGCAGCAAGGGCATGACGCGAACGTGTCATGATTGGACTAAACGGATCTGTTGACCAGGCATGAGTGACACGCCGAACTAGCGTAGCCTTGCCACTGTACAAGCTCTGTCGCTCCTGCCTAACGGCAACAGCCACAGCGACGTCTCCTGACTCCTGTGCGGCAAGGACTCTCTGGATTTCTCCAGCAACAGATTCAGACTCCTCGTGCTCAGACAATCTTCGGGAAACCTGGATTGTGGCTCGATGCACTCCCTGTCTATTCTCAAACGTCGAGCCGTGAACAGAGAGAATCTCACGATCATGCATCTCGGAGAGACTCTTCTCACGCGAGTGAAAGTCCCTCAGTATCGTTGTTGCTGTATCGTCAACATGAAAGGGATTCGCTCCCTCGATGCAAACGTCCAGTTCCATCCAACCGTCGTGGCCATAGTAGAGATTCAGCCCCGTCGGTTCACCAAGAACTGCATAGTTCGGAGTCAACTCCAGTTCCGGAAACGTCTTCTCAACAAGATATCTGACGCCCACGCTCAGTCCGTTCTCCTCGGCAACAGTGGCGGCGACCACAAGGTTTCCGCGCAGGGGCAGAAGACTATCCTTGAGAATGGCACCCGTGTAGATCTGGGCTGCCAATCCGCATTTGCAATCGGCGGCACCAAGTCCATGAAGAATCTGCCCTTCAATCTCTCCACACAGAGGGTCCTTTTCCCAACTCGATGAAGGCTCTGCGCAGACTGTATCCATGTGGGAATTGAGCAAGACGGTGCCATCACCACGCCGTCCTCGCATAAGTCCGATCACGTTTCCCGCACCATCCCGGAATACTTCATCATAGCCGAGATACTTCATCTCCTTCTCAATACGCTCCGCCAGATCGGCTTCCCTGAGGCTCTCACTCGGAGTTCGAACCAGATCCTGCGCAAAACGCAGCATTCTTTCCCCCAGCCTCTTTCTTGTTTCGTCCAAAATTCGATACATTTGATTTCTCCTTTTCGCAGTATGGCGTCCAAAGAACGCTGACTGAAACTAGAGAAACTTCCGTGCCAACAATGAGATAGAACATCATCACATTGATAATCATAGACTTAAATTCCTTGACCTTATGATTTCGCTATGCAATACTATTTCATAATGTAATAGCCTATATTTCATACTGAAAGGTTCTGTTCGTGCGAGCTATCGATCTGCAGGTTACCGAGCTTCTTTCCTTCTCAGAGGGTGCCATTGATTTCCAGGGCAGGAGGCTTGTGCTCCATTCTCTCAATGCCTTTGCACATTTGCGTCGTGACTTGGTGGAAATGCTTGGGTGGCAGCAGACCCGAAGAATCCTAACACGGTTTGGGTATTTCTGGGGTCACGCCGATGCTGCCGCGATGAAGCGGGTCTTTCAATGGGACAGTCTTGAGGAGTGGATTCGAGCGGGGGAGCGACTTCATATGCTCCAAGGGGTGGCACATTCTCAGATCAAGTCATTGACGGTACCACCCGAGAAACCTTTTGAGATGGAGATTGTCTGGCGGGAATCGGGGGAGGCCAGAGAGCATCTTCTGGAAATCGGCCGTACAGACGCCCCCATTTGTTGGATGCTTGTCGGCTATGCAAGCGGGTACTGCTCTTTCTGTCTGGGAAGGAACGTCTATTTCATTGAAGACAAGTGCCTCGCAAAGGGTGACAGGGTTTGCACCGCCACAGGCAAGGAAGCTGACAGATGGGGAAGTGTCCTGAAGAGCCATCTCCCTTACTTTGAAGCCGATGATATCCGTGGCAAAATCAAGACACTGACCAAGCAGATACGGGAGAGAAACCGTGAGGTAGATGCTCAACGGAAGAAGATCAATGCCCTGGAGAGGCAACATTTGCCACCCACTGTCGAGGCACGAAGCGCGGAATTCCAGCAGGTCTTGGACTTGGCTCGTCGTGTCGCTCGATTTGACACATCTGTCCTGATTACTGGTGAAAGTGGTGTTGGCAAGGAGGTGATGGCACGCATGATCCATCAGTGCTCCAACAGAGCCTCTTCTGTATTCCTTCCAGCGAACTGCGCCGCCTTGCCTGAAACACTCTTGGAGAGCGAGCTTTTCGGTCACAAGTCAGGCGCATTCACCGGTGCCAATGAAGACAGAAGAGGCCTTTTCGAGGAGGCAAATCATGGAACTCTGTTTCTGGACGAAGTAAGCGAGATTTCTCCTTTGACTCAGGTTCGGCTGCTCCGTGTTCTTCAGGAGCGCGAGATTGTTCGGCTCGGTGAAAGCAAGCCACGCAGGATTGATGTTCGCATCATCGCTGCGACTAACAAAGATCTCATCAAGGAGGTCTCTGACGGAAGATTCAGAGAAGATCTGTTCTATCGTCTTAGAGTCGTTGAGATCAACATCCCACCACTTCGGAGGCGCAAGGAGGACATCGTGCCACTCTCAAGGCATTTTGTAGAAAAGATCTCTAAGAAGCTCAAACTGCCTTCACTCCGCATGGAATCATCCTGCATTGACATCTTGCAGTCCTATCACTGGCCTGGAAATGTTCGTGAGCTTGAGAATACAATCGAAAGGGCTGCGGTGATGAGTCATGACGCTGTCATCAGACCCTCAGATCTGCCACAGTCTGTCATCCACTCTCGCCTTTCTGATATCCCTGGTAGCACTGATCCATTCCATTCGAATCTCCAGGAACTCGAGAAGGCTCACATACTTCGAGTTCTTCAGTCAACTGAAGGGAATCGCACTCGTGCTGCTGAACTTCTTGGGATCAGTTCAACAACACTCTGGCGAAAACTCAAGCAGACGGGTGTCTCCTAGACGTTCTTTTGGATATAAAAGTGAAAATCTGAGGGAAGATTGTTCTGGCATCTTAACACGCTATCTCCTATCCTGATCGTAACTCGATGCTTGAGCAGCATCAGAGAGAGAGGGTTCAATCGTGTCAGTACCTATGAATCGAAGAGATTGGCTTTCATACACTGGTTCCTTACTTCTTGCTGCTCAGGGTTGTTCCATTCGGAATGCTCTGCAAAAGGACTCTGCCACAGGTGAGACTGTCACGTCAGAGTCACCATCGCCTGAAAGGAGTTCATCTATGTCTGTACGCCAGTTTGAGGCACCTTCGGATGAGTTCTTCCCGATTTTGAATTGGGACAGAGTATTTCCAAATCAGCCTGATCCTCTTGTCCATCCTTTGACGGGTCTCTCGGATATTCCTGACTGCGGATTCACTCTCCTGGGGTTTCCTCTGATTCGTCATATCCCAATCTGCCAGGAGATAGGTGAACCGGTACTCATTTGTGGGGACGTCTCAGGAAAGCAGTGGGGAACACTGACTGACCAAAAGATTGACGAGGAAATTCGACTTCTGGTGAATGAGACATCACAGGCGAAAAATGTTATTGGCTACTACATCGCTGACGAACCGAGTGCAGCTCTTTTCCCAGCGCTTGGGAAGGCCGTTGCAGCCGTCAAGAAATATGCCCCTGGGAAGCTCGCCTACATCAACCTCTTTCCAGACTACGCCCGAATCGGAAATGAGGAAATGTCCCAGCTCGGCACCCCATCTTATACTGAATACCTGGAGCGATTTGTTGATGAAGTCCAGCCCCAGTTACTCAGCTACGACAACTACAGAGTTCAGTATTCGATGGATTTCGGCAATCTGGACTGGGGTGCAAGCTACTTCCGCAACCTACTCGAAGTCAGGAGAGTTGCCTTGGAGCGTAATCTGGAGTTCTGGCACATCGTGTCCTCCAACCAGATTAGACCATTCACCACAATCCCATCTCCTGCAAATCTGCTTCTCCAAGCCTATACGACCCTGGCCTTTGGATCGACTGGACTCACCTGGTACACATACTATGCCCGTGGATACGGCTACGCACCAGTGAACAAACACGGGAACAGAACTCTGACGTGGAGTTACCTGAAGATGGTCAATGAACAGATCAAGACACTCGGTCCAACGATGAACAAGCTCAGGAGTACTGGAGTCTTCTTCACGGAACCCCCTATTGTCGAAGGCCTGCCAGTGTTGCCTGGACGACTCATAGAGAAACTTGACTCTCAGTCGCCAGCTCTCGTAGGTGAGTTCTCGCACGAGGATGGCACGGACTACTTCATGCTCGTAAACCTCAGCCTTGAAAGGTCATCTCTCTTTTCAGTTAAGACACCAGGAGAGTTTCCGACAATGGAAGTTGTCTCTGTTGCTGACGGCTCCTTGCTCCCCTTCCCTTCAGAACAAGGAATCTGGCTACCTGCAGGTCAAGGAGTGCTTGTCAAAATATCTCGTGAATAACATTCGATTTCAATGGTAGTGCCTGAAGAGATGTCTCAGTACAGTGATTCTCAATAGATAGGAGGGTCGTATGGATAGTCTTCGTGAGCTACTGAAGCCTCAATGGATCTGGTTTCTGCTAGGTTTGGTGATGTTGTTTCTCGAGTTGATTCTGCCAGGTCTGATCATCTTTTTCTTTGGTGTCGGGGCGATAGTTGTAGGTTTGATCTGTCTCATAGTTGAGCCATCAACAAATGTTCAGATAGCCCTCTTTTTGGTTACCTCGATCCTGCTCCTTTTGGCACTTCGAAAGAAGATCACGGGTGCTTTTGTCGGATATGTCACCTCTCGCGGGAACATGTCCAAGGTGCCAGATGAATTTGTCGGAAAGAGGGCCACTGTGGTACGGGAGATTCATCCGAACCTCAATGGCAAAGTCGCTCTACATGGCTCTAACTGGGAAGCCCAGGCAGATGAAACGATCGCTGAAGGAGAGCCAGTTGAGATCATCGGACGAGAAAACATTACACTAAGAGTGAAAAGAGTCGTTCAGAGAGGAGAACAAGAATGAACGCAGGAACTGTCATTCTGATCGTTGTTGCTTTTTTCGCGCTGATCGTTCTGTTCAAGAGCATACGCATCGTGCCCCAGAAGTCGGCCTTCATCGTACAGAGATTGGGAAAATACCATTCGACGCTGGAGGCAGGTTTCCACATTCTGTTGCCTTTTGTGGATGCACTTGCTTACCACCACACGTTAAAGGAACAAGCCATAGACGTTCCTCCCCAGACGTGCATCACCAAGGACAACATCTCGGTCGAAGTAGATGGCATCCTCTACCTTCAGGTGGTAGATCCTCAGAAGGCGTCTTACGGAATCACCAACTATCTGTTCGCCTCAACACAGTTGGCTCAAACAACCATGCGCAGTGTGATCGGAAAGTTGGAACTTGACCGGACATTTGAGGAGAGGGATGCCATCAACAGTCTCATTGTTGATGCAGTTGACAAGGCGTCAGATCCTTGGGGTATCAAGGTGACTCGCTACGAGATAAAGAACATCGTGCCGCCCCAGTCAATTCGAGATGCCATGGAAAAGCAGATGCGCGCCGAGAGAGAGAAACGCGCCATGATAGCTGAATCTGAAGGCGACAAACAAGCCAAGATCAATCGAGCCGAAGGCGACAAGCAGGAGATGATCGAGCGCTCTGAGGGTGAAAAGCAGAAGCGGATCAACGAAGCCGAAGGTCGCGCAGCAGAAATCGAAAAGGTTGCTGTTGCCACCGCCGGTGGGATCCGTGAAATTGCAGCCGCCATCAATGAGCGAGGTGGCATGGAAGCGGTGAACCTCCGGGTTGCCGAGCAGTACCTCACCGGTTTTGCCAATCTCGCCAAGACAACCAATACCCTGATTCTTCCTGCCAATCTTGCAGACATTGCAGGAGTAATCAAAACGGCAACCGCAGCGATCCACTCAGTCTCAGGCGGCGGACAAACGGCCTGATCGGCCGCGATAGATAAAGAAGACCCTGGCGTGACCACCATCACCCAGGGTCTTTTCTTTGAACAAGGGATTCGAGTCGGCAGCTGATCCTACGCCGAGAAGCGAATCAGAACAATGTCGCCATCCTGCACGACATAGTCTTTGCCCTCAATCCGAAGGCAGCCGAGTTGCTTCACCTTCGGTTCAGAACCCTCTGCCTTGACAAGATCATCGAACGAGAAAACTTCAGCACGAATGAAACCCCGTTCCAAGTCCGAGTGAATCGTGCCTGCCGCTTGAGGGGCAAGAGTTCCCTGCACCACACATCGAGCGGCAGACTCCTTCTCACCTGCGGTGTAAAACGTGGTCATGCCCAATTGATCATAGAGACCCTTGACCAGTTGTCTGCACGACTCGGATTCCAGATTCATGCTTTCGCGGAATTCCTGGGCTTCTGACGGATCCATGTCCTTCATTTCCAATTCCAGTTTGAGATTTACCCCGACGCAAGGAATTCGATGACTCTGACAGGACTCACGAAGCGCTGCCCAGTGGGCAGCATCTTGACTTGCCGAGCAGTCGCCAAGATTTCCCACCACAACATATCTCTTCATGTGAAAGAGTGAGTAATGGCTCACCTTCTTCTTCTCGAAGTCACTCAGTGTGGTCGTCTCCCAGGGCGACTCAGATTCGAGAGTCTGCTTTATGCGCTGCAGTGCCTGCTTTTCATGCTCATAGGCTTCTCGATCGTCCTTGGGGAGTTTCCGAAAGGACTCTTCGATTCGGACAAGACGTCTCTCAATCATCTCCAAGTCAGCAAGAATCAGTTGTGTCAGAAGAAGATCGAGATCGCGTGACGGATTCACGGTTCCTTCGGGATGAACTACCGACTCTGATTCATAGCACCGAACGACCAAAGCGATGATGTCAAAACTCCGGATCAGGTTTAGGCGGGCGTCACTCAGCGAATCCTCACTCTTTTCAGAATGGCCCAAACCGGGATCATGGAGCTCCAGGTGAATGGGAGTCACCTTCCTGGAATGATACCAGTTCACCAACTGATCGAGTCTCGGATCAGGAACAGTTACAGAGCCAATTCGTGTCTTGCCTCTGTCCCCACTTTCTGGAAGACCCGTCAAAAGGTCAAACAGGACAGACTTTCCACTTGACGACAGACCATAAATTCCAATGTCCACAAACACCAAACCCCTTTACAGGTAGAGTATGAATGCCTTGGGAAGCAAAACACGTTCCGCTTCACGCTCTTTCAAGACATCCCTGTCAATGATCTGGAGTTACGACCAAGATCAGACATCTGAAAACATAGCACAGAAAAACAACCTTTCCGCAGAAATCTATTCGACTGTCTGCGCACCGTGTTGCTCCGATGTTCTCTTTTGGCAGGCAGGGAGTTCAGAACCTCGACCTTGTCGTCGGCGGATTCGGATGGGGCATTCTCAGGAAGCAAGTCAGCGAATACTCGACCTGGTGATAATGTGCTTGTGTCAAGGAGTGCGCTTTGATCTGCACTCAAATGACAGAGTCTCAGCGCATCATCATCCAATTCTCGACGCGTGTAGTCTCGGTTACGACAGGGGGCGGTGTTGGGATGGCGGTATTCGTAGGAGTCCAAGAGGGAGTCTGGGATGGTGTCATAGTTGGTGTTCTCGTTGGAGTCATTGTGGCTGTCGGTGTGCGAGTAGGTGTCTCTGTCGGTGTCTGTGTCGGCGTGTTGGTCGAAGTCGGCAG
>JAKQFZ010000649.1 GCA_029558215.1 Candidatus Omnitrophota bacterium | reverse complement strand
GTGTCACTTCAACGACAATACTGTCCCCCTTGGCGAAATAGGAGCCTGTTAGATTCAAACCAGTTGCGCCGGTGACAGCAGTTCCATTCCTCCTCCATTCGTAGATATATCCCGGTGGATGACCGTGTACATCCTGCCATCCACGGGGCACTGCGGTTAGGGTATCATCAGTGTATGCAACGGAAGGCTCGACTGTAACGTCTTCGATCAATGGCATCGATGGGAATTTGGAGTCCCAGAGGATGGTAGTGCCGTCACCGCCACCTGTAAGTATCATTGCCCCATCAATAGAGAACTGAACAGTCGCGACTCCTCCGTAAGCATGCCCGTTCAGTGATCCCAGAAGAGTGCGATCAGCGAAAGACCAAACAGAAGCGCTAGTGTCAGCGTGGCCAATAACCAAGGCATTTCCCATGGGATGGAACCCGACAGAATAAGAGGGAGTGGCGGAAAGGCAGTCTATGACAGCCAAAGTAGAAGACGACAGAACGTATGTACCTTTGCCCCCCGTGATAACCATCTCGGAGTCATCAGAACTGAATTGGATGTCCCCGTTGTAGATGTTGTCCAGAATTGACGAAGAACCGAGCAAAGCGCCAGTCGCTGCGTCCCAAATCCTAATTGTACGATCTCTGCCTCCCGTTGCAAGCAGGTTTCCCTTGTTTGAGAAGCGAAGGGATAGCACGCCTGTAGAGTGTCCCATGAAAGACCGCACTAGGGAACCAGTTTGGACATTCCAGATTCTTATTACATCGTCATGAACGTTGTCTCCGCCAACTGCGAGTCTTGTCCCGTCCTTTGAAAAGGCCATCCTACCAGTAGTTATTGGTCCACCGAAACTTCGGATACGAGTGCCCGTTGACGTCTCCCAGAGAACGACTTCACTTGTTTCAAAAGCTGCTGTTGCTAAGAGGCTGCCATCGGGGCTTAGATCTGAGTCAACTATTCTGCTTCCCTCGAGTTGGAAGGTCCGCAAGGCAGTTTCTGTCTCAATATCCCAGATGGCCGCCCAGCCATTACAGTGTACGGTACATACTTCGGAAGCATCCGGCATTAAGAACGCGCTGCTCAATCCGTATGTATGCTCTCCAACTGGGCTCGATTCTTCGCCCGTCACGGCGCTCCACTGCCTCACGAACTGTTCGTATTGCCCATTCGTGGCAACCTTACTATCATCGTAAGAGAAGGCTACCGACACCACACCATCTGGGTGTCCAGGTAGAGTATGTAGGAGCGTACCGGTGCTAACATCCCATATCTTCGCCGTTCCATCAAGGCTTCCAGACAAGAGTCTCGAGCCGTCGTGTGAGAAGTCAAGGTCTCTTGGGAAATAACTGTGGCCCTGCAGAGTGCGTACTAGAGCTCCAGTCGCAGCGTCCCACAGGTAGATCACGGAACTCGAAACTGAGTTCTCCACTGTGGCTACCAATAAACCATCCGGTGAAAAGACCCCATAACAGCCACCATAACTCCCAATAGAAGCGCCTCCCATATTCTTGCAGTCAGTAGAAGTCCCCCCTGCAGAAATGAGTATGCGGGTACCGTCGGGTGAGAAGGAAAAACTTCGTACAGCGACGCCCCCAACTGACCATAGCAGCGTGCCCGAGCTATCCCAGATCTTCGCGGAATTATCAAGGAGACCTGCGGTAGATATATGGGTACCGGATGGCGAGAAGGCAAGGCACGTTATGGCCTCCCCATGGGCTTGGAACGAACGGAGCACAGCCCCAGCGCTAATATCGTAGAGAACACATTGTCCAGTGCTCGTCCCGACCAAGAGCGTGTTTCCGTCGATACTGGAGGCCATACATCTTACGGAAAGAACATCTTGTATATGACGCTCAAGTAGACCAGATTCAGCGTCCCAACAAAACAATCCTGTTGGACCTGCTGTAATAATCAGATCAGCGTTCGGAGAAGACACGAAACTTTTCAACATCCCCCTTCCAAAGGTGTGCAGTCGCATATACGAACACGTGGGCGTTGATGTCGGGGTGTATGTCGGGGTGCTTGTCGGGGTTGGCGTCTGTGCGTATGATCCGGCAACCAGTGTGAGGAAAACTAAGAAGGAAACGAAAACTACTCTCATTGACTTGACCTCCTGATCTTTCGACTACCGCGTATCGTTCCGCGGAATACCACAAACCTAACAGCAACATTTCCAGCCAAAATCCCCAAGACAGATTCTTCACTCCGAAGACTCCGTTCAGAATGACGCGCGGAGAAAGATTGGCTCTTGAAAGCGCATGCGTCCAGGCAAACCCTGAGTTTTGAGTGACGGAATTCTGTTCCGAGAAATTGCAGCGAACGAACTAACGATAGATAGATAGATAGGCAGGTTTCGTGCCAGTGTGTCCTTGAAGTGCCGTCATGTAATGCAGCGCAATTGTGCGGAAAAGAGGGTACAACAGAAAACACCTCTGGAGCGCTATGACTTGGTCAATAAGCATTAACATCTGGTATTCGTCTCCGACTCCAAACGCCTCAATTGTTAAGCACAGAGAGGAACAATGTCAAGAGTTTTCTGAACGGAGGCGTGCTGGCTCAGTTACGAAGGGGTGGCGGTATGCTTCGGTTGCAGAGGCTCTGCGACGCTGCCGAAGCGGGAGCAGCCAGACAGCGGGCTTCGGTAGCGTTGCTCCGAAGACTCCGCTTTACTTCCGAAGCATATCTTGGCTGCATCACCAGCATAGCTGAGCCAATACAGCCATTGGACGATTCCACTTGCGCATGATTTCCTCCTTGGGGATAATCAGATATCTCATTGATCGTGAGCTGCCGTGACGATCATTGCGTGTCACCATCGTTGGGCGTGGGCAGTCCGTTTGAAAAGACCCACGCCTGCTTGAGTCACATGGAGGATCGAGATTATGGATCGAAGGGACTTTGTCAGAAACAGCGTATTAGCATCCTTGGGCTTGTTGACATCGGGCTGTGCCCGACGTCCTGGAGCACTGGACAGCCTTCTTGGTCAAGGCCAGAAGAAACCGAACATTCTGGTCATCATGTCTGACGAGCATGACAAAGGCGTCACGGGCTGCTACGGAGACCCTATTGTGCAGACGCCCAACCTGGATCGTCTGGCATCGCAGGGAATCGTCTTTGAGAATGCCTACACGACCTCTCCCCTTTGCGTGCCGGCACGTCAGAGTTTTACCGCGGGCAAGTACGCAAGCCGAGTCAGCGCCTGGAACAACCACCGGATGATGCCACCCGACAGCCCTTCACTGCCACGGCTGCTCAATGCCTGTGGCTATCAAAGTGTTCTTGTCGGAAAGATGCACTACGACCAAACCTGCCGTTACGGCTTCGAGGAACTCCCCACCAAGAGCAACAACGGAATCATGATGGGCACGGGGAAACGACGCCTGTATGACGACACTTCCACCAATCCCAAGTCTTGGGAGTCTCGTGCGAAGAGTTTTGTTGCCGGAGAAGACTCTCGCATCATTAGCCATGACAAGGATGTGACTCGACAGGCAAGCGAGTTTCTTGGAAAACGAAAGAAAGATGATCCGCCCTTCTTTCTGCTCGCAGGATATCTGGCACCTCATTTCCCGCTTACAGTTCCGGAGGAGTACTTGTCTCGCTATCGAGGCAAGGTACCCATGCCCAATATACCGGAAGGTCTCATTGAGCAACTTCCAACCAACTACAAACACATAAGAATGGGCTTTGGAGTTGTGGACACCGATCCCGAGACGGTTCAGCTGGGACGGGAGTGTTACTGGGCCTTTGTGAACTGGATGGATGATCAGGTTGGCGAACTGCTTCGAGCACTCGAACAGTCTGAGGTGGGACAAGACACGGTGGTTATCTACATGACTGATCACGGTGAGAACAAAGGCGATCACGGCATGTGGTGGAAGAGTTGCATGTATGAGCACGCGGCGGGGATCCCGCTCATCATCTCCTGCCCGGGGCGTCTCCCACAAGGTCAGAGACGTCGGGGAGCCTGCTCCAGTGTGGATGTCGTGCAGACCATAGCGGACATCGCAGGCGCTGACTCTCCTGCGGATTGGGATGGAGACTCCTTGTTACCATGGATTGAAGATCCTCAGTTCGCGTGGAAGGACTTTGCACTCAGTGAGTACTACGCGCATTTCATCCTCTCCGGCTTCACCATGGTTCGGCAGGGCAAGTACAAGTATGTCTACCATGCGCGTTGGGATGAGAAGAGACCACCGGAACTTGAGTTGTACGACATGGAGCAGGATCCCGGTGAACTTGAGAACTTGATCGGAGATCCCCACTATGCAGATACTGCCGCCTCGATGCATGCACGGATGATCAAAGAACTCGGCGAGCATCCCGACGATATCGAAAAGCGAGCCGTGAAAGAACTCGCCCAAGGCTACAACCGACCTGAGAAGGGCAAAGCCGAGAGCGAGGAATAAGGCGCGTGGCTCGGCGTACTGGTTCAGCTACACGAGGTGTCTAAGACACTCGTCATTCAGAATTCTTCGAAGACTCAGGACAGGCTCCACAAGTCTTCGAGCGGAGTGAAGAATCTCTCTCCACTGCGGGATCCAAAGAGAGATTCCTCAGTCCATCCTAGTGACACATAGTCCGAAAGGCACGTATCATTTATTGAGCAAGCGTCCGAAGGAGTGGGCATAGCCCACGTGCCTGCAGGCGTTGGCCTGCTCGGAATGACAGTTCCGCTCGTGTGTAAATAAGCTGATACCACTATCTGAGGTTCAGCGATTTCAGAAGCAGATGTCCGCAGACAACTTCGAGAGCCGGGGATTCAGTAAGAGAAATGCGAACAGTATTTCCGATGCCACGGGCGAGAAGTGTTCCGACGCCAACCCAGGAGTGAACGATTGCCGACTCGCCCACCCCCGCTTCCGTGACTCCAAGGTGAAGCGGGTATCGGCACTCGGACGCAATGGCCTCACAGGCACGAATTGTCTCCACCGCCGTGCTGGTCTTGATCGAGACAACCAAGTCCTCGAATCCGAAGGACTCCATCAGGTTGAGACTCTGCACAGCGCTGTGAACGGCTCCGGCAACAAGGTCGTTGCCGAACATCGCTCGGGTCTCCCTGTCCAGCGAGCCTGCATTGACGCCCACTCGGATGGGAACACTTCGACTTCGACACTCATCCGCCAGTTCTTTCAACAGAACTTGATCGGAGATATTGCCTGGGTTGATGCGTATTTTGTGAACACCACTTCGCACAGAACCAAGCGCCAGTCGGGCGTCGAAGTGAATATCCGCCACGATGGGAATGGGAGAGCCTTTGACGATCTCCGGCAATGCCGCGATGGAATCCTCATGTGGGATGCCAAGTCGAACTACGTCACACCGCGCCGGTGCACTCTGAACAAAAGGATCCCACATTCCAAGCATCTTGAGCAATTCCTGATCGCGGGATGACAAAATCTCGGGCGTTATTTCGACAAGCGATCGGATCGTTCGAATCGCTTCAGAGGCTTCCCGCGTGGGCTGCTTGAGCATTGTCTGAATGGAAACGGGAGCCGTGCCCCCCATGACGAGGTTGCCAACTCGAGTGGGTCTTGTTTCGTGCCGCTGCAGTGGGGTGTTCAAACGCTTGTCCCGATCTACGTGCCAAGCACAGCCGCGATGGATTCTCCCATGCGCCTGACACCTTCTCGCAATTCGTCAATGCTGATATAGGCGTAGCACAACCGCATCGAACACCTGTCTTTGAGAACATCGGGCTCCTGGGCGTAACAGAACTGACCCGGAACGTAGATGACCTTGTTCTTCAGCGCCTGTTCAAACAGCACCGAGTCGGGTCCTGTCTCGCACCCCTGAGGCAGTTGAACCCAAACATACAACCCGCCTCGCGGTCGAACGATCTTCAGGCCAGGCGGAAAATGCCGGTCAATACTCTCCAGAGCAATGTCGCGTTTCCTGCCATACATCTGCCGCAGAAAGGCGGAATGCTCCTGATATTTCCCCAGCGCCAGTGCTTTGTGGAGAATATACTGCGCGAGCGTTGGAGAACCAAAATCCAGATTACCTTTCTGGCGCGCCACATGAACGCCAAGCGATTGCGGAAAGATGCCATACCCTGTTCGTATCCCTGGCGCGTAAGCCTTGGAGAAGGAATTGGTGTAGACGACGTAACGGTTCTCAGTGTCAAGCGTCTTGATACACGGGAACGGCTCGCAATCGTAGGAGAGTTCCCGATAAGCGGCGTCTTCGATCACGTAAAAGGGATAGCCCTTCGCCCAGTACTCCTCGACCAGTTTGAGAAGCTCCTGGTGCTTCTCACGAGCAAAGCATGTTCCTTTCGGATTCATGTAATAGGTCATGACATAGAACGCTTTGAGCCTCTTGATGTCACCCGTACGCTCCAGGTGCTCGAGTTTGGCGCGAAGGGCGTCCACTTGGATGCCCCCCTCATCACCCGTCGGAATCCCCATGACTCTGGCTCCAACGGCTTCAAGGACACTCAAAAAGACGAAATAGGTCGGATCTTCCACGAGGATGATGTCACCCTCATTCAAAAGCACATCAGCCAAAAGATAGAGGAGTTGTTGTGATCCGGTTGTGACAATGACATCGTGCGCAGAAATAGAGCAGTCCTGAGACCGAACGCCGTTGGAAGAAGCAAAGTAGTCAACAATGGATTGGCGCAGCGGCAGATGTCCTTCCGTGCAGCCGTATTGCAGACACGCCTTCTGGGTCGCAGACTCTCTCAGGATTTCCTGAACTAGTTCCGCCGTTTTTTCACAGGGCAGCGATTCCTGGTCTACAAAACCGGCAGCCAGAGAGATCATCTGCGGCACGGTGAGCGCCTTCTCCAGCATCCAGGAAATCGGGGGATCGGAAGTCCGAAGCGCCTTTCGAGACAGAAGGCCATCCGGACTCACCATCGTGGGCGTTTGTTTTTGCTCAGACATTGCTCTTCACTCCGAATCAAAGAGAACTAAACCTGTTACTCCGCAATCCTGGCTGTCGTGGTAGAGGAAGTTATCTTGCCATCCGCAGCCAGAATCTCAATAGTCGCAATAATCAACTCTGCCACAAGTTCCGGCTTGTTGTCCAGAACGTATGCAGCGGAATCCTTGGCGAAATTCGGATACTTTTTCGAAAGCAGATCGCCAAGTTCATCCGAACACTTGCCGTCCGCCATACACATCTTCTCGATGAGTTCGAAGGTGATCTTGGTTTTGCCTGTGTCGTTGCGAGTTCCATATTGTTTCAAAGGTTTGGGGTACTTCTTGAAAATCTCGATAATCTCCGTTTCAAGTGTCGGATACTTGCTTCGAACAAAATTGAGGTAGTCTGTCTCCAAGGTGGGATATTTGGTAAGAATTTCCTGTTTCTTCTTCTCCGCGTAATCAAGATCGATCTTGTCTTCCAAAGCAGAGACTTTCTTGACGAGTTTCTGCGCTTTCTCATCCGTCGCGGAAGAAACGTGCGCGGCAGGTTCCACAGCGCGAGCAGTCGAGATGAGCCAGAAGATCAGCAGCAAAGGAAAAGCCCAGAGCGCACGTTTGATGGAAGTGTTCTTCACGGTAATCATGTGTTCTCCTCAGAGCCGTTCAGTCGCGACAGAGGAAGGTTGTCGCAATTCGAGCAAGACATTTCGCACCGATGACGAGTCCTCTCTCATCCATGTCGAACCGAGCATGATGCCAGGGGTAGACCATGCCAAGTTCCTCGTTGCGGACACCAACCATAAGAACAGACGACGGGACTTTCTGCGCGAAATACGCAAAGTCCTCGCCCCCCATGGACGGAGTCGTTCCAACGCTCACCGTATCCTCTCCAAGTTCTGCCTCACAACACTCTTGGATCAAACTGGAGATGCCAGCATCGTTGATACAGACCGGATAGCCTCTCCTGACTTCGATGGTTCCCTCGCCATTGTAGGTCTTGGGAATGGTCTCAACGATCAGCCGAATCTGTTCGAGCACTCGGTCTTGTGTCTCAGTCGTGACGGTGCGGACAGTTCCAAGAATCTCCACGTCATTGGGAATAACGTTGAAGGTATCTCCCCCAGAGATTTTCCCAAGTGTCACAACAAAGGGCTCAACGGGATCCACAAATCTGCTCGGAAGCCCATGGATGGCTTGGATCACCATCGCACTAATGTAGATCGGATCCACGCATTTGTGCGGTTGTGCCGCGTGGCCGCCACGTCCCTTGATAACTATATGGATACGATCGGCGTTTGCCGTGTGTGCTCCGAATCGGACAGACGCTTTGCCAATTGGATGGTCAGTGTCAACGTGGACTCCCACAACGGCATCCACTTTCGGATTCTCCAATACACCCTCTTCGATCATGCCTTTTGCACCACCTGGAGGAGCCTCTTCGGAAGGCTGGAAAATGAATTTGACGTTTCCGCACAAACTGTCTTTCTGTTGGCACAACAACATGGCAGTTCCCAGCAGAATGGTCGTGTTGCCGTCGTGACCACAGGCATGCATCACATTGGGTTTCTGTGATTTGTAGGGAGTCTCATTCAACTCTTGAATCGGCAGAGCATCCATGTCTGCGCGAAACGCAATGGTGCGACCTGGCTTGGCTCCCTTCAAGACTCCAACGACACCAGTCTTGTTGACATTGGTCTGAACTTCGAGACCTAGATCACTCAAGGTCTTTGCTATCAACTTCCCCGTTTCGATCTCCTGAAATCCCAGTTCAGGACATTTGTGAATTGTTCGACGAAGGTTACTCAGACGCTCTTGCATTTGCGCACAATCCGTTTCCATGGTTCTCCATCCTCAGACAGGGCTTTCTTGCAGGCCAAAGATACCTCTTCCCAGTCTTGGTTTTACAGACGAATATACGAGCCTTTCAATTCAGGTCAAGTGAGAAGTGTATCAAGATGCGATGATGCCTGCCAAGAATACTGGAGAGCGTTCGGGAAAATCATCATGGAGAATCGAGACTAGTTGCCGCCTGTTTGCTGATGCCACCGGGCAAGCAAAATGAGCAGATCGCTCTCGTCAATGATGCGATCATAGTTGAAGTCTGCGAGGTAGTTGTAACTGGCTTGAGGACTTTCCGCGTACCAGTGTTTCAGAAACACCATCAGATCCTCTGCACTGATGATCTTGTCATTGTTAAGATCTCCCGATCTTTCAAGTTCCAGAAAGAAGTTTTTAAGAAACTCCGGTTTGCTGCCGTCCACATCCAATTCAGCGGTCTGAGGCAGAAAGCCTTCTTTTGTTGCGCTGATTTGATAGAAACCCACTTCAACGTCGGTAAACTCATAGTCTCCTTCAGCATCGCTGGTTGTCACATACACGCGGTTGCTGCTGACGAGACTGACCGTTGCGTCAGCGATTATCACATAACCTGCTGAGTTGACCACCTTTCCGTAGACCCTTACGCCGAGCAACTCAGCAGCCATCAGATTGCCCGATGCCATTCCCAGGAAACAAAGAAAGACGACTCCAGCGAACAATCTTCTGACGGTTACAGTCTCTTGCTTGCTTTTCATCACTTCAGATTGCCTCCCGAAGAATGCGACGCCTGAATAGTAGTCATGAGCACAATAATCGATCAGTCCAGAAAGTGCAAACTCCACACAGAATCCTACCCGTGCCAGCCTGTTTGTCCTTCCAAACAATATGAACTGGCAATGACTAAGTTGAAATATATCAAACATCCGCATAACGTCAAGAAAAAAGAGCGTTTGAGAAAAAGCGAAGAGCGCACTCGCTCAGATCTGAACCATCCGATGCTTTGCGGTGCGCTCTTCACCCTGTCTCGATGACCTGTACTGTAAACCCAGGTCGGTCTGGAATGACTTGTTGGTGAAAGAACTCTCAGTCTTCTTTCGGCTCGGACTCGGGAGGACAGTCCTGATCACGCTGTCGGTCACGCATTCGCTGTCCACCAGAGCCTCTCCCTTCTTCCCCCTCAGGAGACCAATTCTGACGGAACCGTCGAAGCATCTGAGCACGTTTCTCTGGCTCCATATCTTGAAGCCTCTCGCGAATCCTCTCTCTGATCTCAGGCCTCATCCCTTGTTCGCCACGGAAACCTCTTCCCCTGTCATCGCCAAAACCCTGTCGCTGGCGGAGTCCTTCTCTTCTGTTGGGCTCAGACGCTCTGCCTTGCCCAATGCCTTCTCGCGCACCGAAACCGCGGGTCAGCCCTGCTCCCTTGTGGCTCTTCACCCATTCCTTAACCTGCTCACGCTGTTGCGGTGTCAGCAGGACAAGAGCATCCGCAAGGCTCTCAGCTTGCAGTTCAAGCATCTTTGAACGAGTCTCACCGAGCTGCTTGGCCGCCTTTGAAATGGCCTTCTTGTTCGGTTCGGCGGCACCGAGGGCTTCCTTGATCTCGTTGGCCTGTTCGCGGCATTTCTCCTGCAGCTGCTTCACCTGATCGCCAACCTTGGAATGAATGTCTTTCAGCTGATCCTTCTGCTCCTGACTCAAATCGAGTTTCTCCAAAACCTCGGGACTCGGAAGGCGAAACTGCATCTCCTGTGCTCGTGCCGCAAAAGGCATCAGCATGACTGTCAACGTGGCCAGAATCATCATCTTTTTCATTGCTATCGTTCCTTTCTTTGTTCCTCGCTGTACTGCCACTTTCCTCGTGGCTCCGACAATTGCATGCAACTGGTTCCTTCCATAGCAGAAGGCGTGCCAATCCGAATACTAAAGAGCCAGATGTCAACCTATCTATTTGATCTAATGTCGTTTATCTACTCTTCTCATCCGTCCCGAAGTGAAGAGACTCGATCCGCTGGTGCACGTCCTCGTCAATCATCCCAGTTGCGTTGAACGAGATGGTACACTAGAATTGTTTTCAGGTAACCAAGATGACGGTAGAACTTTTCTCAAGGGCGTTCGTCTATACGGACTGAAAACTTATTGTGACGGAGGTTTCACTCATGATGTCTCGCTCTCTGATTGTCGTGCTCGGGATTGTCGGGTTGTGGACTCTCATGGTCGGGGTTGGTTTGGCGCAGGAGCGCAATGAGGGGTGGCTGATCCGGGAGTCCATTGAGGTAACACGGGTCAAGGCGGGTCTTCGGATCGCCTGCCAGTTGAAGACTCCCCAAGGTTCGGAAAGGACTGGGGAACTGAAGTTCACTCTGGTGGATCTGGATGACAAGACTCTTCTTGAGGAGAAGTCGTTGTTGGATTTGGCATCGCTTGACCAAAAGGTCTCGGTCGTCCTGCGTGGAAACGTGGAAGACGAGAAGGTTCCCTTGTGTGTCCTGAGATACAGGCTGAAGATGGGAAAACACGTGGAAGAGGGTTCTCGAAGCCTGATGGCATCGTTGGCTCAACTGGAGACGCGCATCGTGGCCTATCGTGATCTTCTCGCGGGAACAAAAGCCAGTCTCCGGGTGGTGGCTCTGAATCATGCGACGGGAAGGCCGGTCAATGACGCCAGAGTCACCATTTCCCTCATTGAGAAGGAGAATGCACGGAAACTTTTTGAAGGAAAGACACGCAAAAACGGATCGGCGATGGCTCAGTTCGACGTGCCTTCTGATGTCGAAGGCACCTGCCAGTTGAAAGTGACCGTTGAGCATGAGCGTCTGGGAAAAGACGAGGTACTCCAGAGCGTTTCGGTTCAGCGAAAAGCAAAGATTCTCCTGACAACAGACAAACCGCTATACCAACCGGGACAATTGATCCACATGCGAACACTTTGTCTGGCAGCTGGAACTCTGGCTCCACAGGCGGGAAAACCACTCACTTTCGAGGTCATGGACTCGAAGGGCAACAAGGTTTTTAAGAAGAAGACGGAAACCGATGATTTTGGAATTGCGTCCGCAGAGTTTCAGCTGGCAACCGAGTTGAATCTGGGCACGTACATCGTGAGGGCGATCCTGGATTCAAGTCAGACGGAGAAGAACGTTGACGTGCAACGGTACGTGCTGCCGAAGTTCAAGGTTCAGGTCAAAACCGACCGCGACTTCTATCTCCCTGGTGAAACGCTGAAAGGCGAAGTTCAGGCAGATTACCTTTTTGGAAAGCCCGTCTCCGGCGGCAAAGTCACGGTGGTCGCGTCCAAATTTGAAATACAGTTCGAGGAGTTTGACACTGTCGAAGGAACACTCTCGGATGAAGGACATTGGGAGTTCGAACTAAGACTGCCTGAATACTTCGCCGGCACCCCTCTGGAGCAGGGGAAAACATCCGTTCGACTCGAAGCGAAGGTCGTGGACACCGCCGATCATCGCGAAGACAAAGTGGCGATGGTTCCTGTCTCGGACGCGCCGCTGAGTCTTTTCGCGATACCGGAAAGTGGTAGTTTGGTCCCCAATCTGAAAAACAACGTCTACCTTCTGGTCTCCTATCCCGACGGCAGTCCGTGCAAAGAGGCTGAGGTGACCGTGGAGTACGGCGCTGTGGACGATAGGACCAGGAAACAGAACACAAATGACGTTGGCATCGCTGTGCTTTCGGTGACGCCCAAGGTTTCAGAAGTCACGAATCTGACCATTCGAGCAAAAGACAAAGAGGGCAGAACGGCAACCAAGGAGTTCGCGCTTGACTCCAAAGCCACTGCGGAGAGCCTCATCCTCAGAACCGATAAAGCACTCTACCAAGTCGGAGAGACCATAAAGGCAGAAGTGATAGCAACCAAGAAACAGGGGACGTTCTACCTCGATATGATTCGTGAAGGTCAGACAGTGATGACCTATGCCGGTGAATTGCAGTCCGGCAGAGCATCGCTCGCAGTTGACATTGACGCTTCGATGTCTGGAAGTCTGGCACTCCAGGCGTATATCTTCACGCCCGGAACCGATTTGGTTCGCGATACCCGGCTGATCTACGCCAATCCCGCGGACGCTCTGAATATCGGCATCACACTCGACACAGAGACTTACAAGCCAGGGCAGTCCGCCAACATTGATTTCCGTGTGACAGATGACAAAGGGAATCCGATTACCTCAGCGTTGGGAATATCCATCGTGGACGAGGCGGTATTCGCCCTTCAGGAAATTCATCCAGGGTTGGAGAAAGTCTATTTCACCCTGGAGCAGGAGATCATGAAGCCTCGCTATGAAATTCATGGCTATGAACTGGACGATCTCGTCAGACTGCCTCCGCAGCCCGGACCCATTGTCCCGATGCGTTGGAATGAAGACCAGCAGCAGGCAGCCCGAGTGCTTCTGGCGTCTGCACCAAGCATTCCGGAACCCCCCATCAGGGTCAACACCTTTGAGGAAAAACAGCAGCAGGCAAGCGAAGCGCTCCAGCAGCGATACCAGAAAGACTTCGAGCGTATCCACGGGGTCGTTCAAAGATATCTGCAAGCCAACAGTTGGAAGGCTCCGAAGAATCTACTGGATGCCATGATTCGAGGCAAGTATCTGCGTGAGAATGAAATCCTCGACCCTTGGGGCAATCCCTACATCTTCGACTTTTCCCAGGTCGAGGCAACGAGGGGATACTTCACGATGAAGTCTTCCGGCTCTGACGAGGTCATCGGAACAGGGGATGATCTTGGAGCCGAAAACATGTGGTTCGGTGTCAGAGGGCCACGTTCCATGGCACGTAGAGCGGGTGTCATGGAACAGGAAGGGATCATGCTGGGAGCGCCGGTGATGGATATT
>JAKQFZ010000632.1 GCA_029558215.1 Candidatus Omnitrophota bacterium | reverse complement strand
TTGTGGAACGAACAAGTCGCGCGATCTCATGAGAAAATCGGCTGGGAGTCTCGGAAGTCATCTCCACTTGATTCCATTGTCCATCCATCGAAGGAAAATGAACGATGGGAGTGACAGATCTGCTTCCTGCAACGCGCGCCTGAATGGTCACATTCCCGTTTCTTCGCGCGCGGCTCGGAGCCTCAACGTCAAGCAAGATGCGGGTTATGGCGACACTTGAGGGACGCAGGACGTCGTGCACGCGTTGCCATCCAAGAAGGAACGCCCCAGGCCTGACGCTGAACAACAGGACATCGGCGACAAGTACGATCCAGAACAGTCGTCGAGTATCGGATGAAGAGCCGCGGCTTGGCAAGACGCACTTCGTCAGTTGTTCGGGAAGGTCGTGTGCAAAATCGAGAATCTGTTTCTGGAGTTGGGTCGAATACCCCAGTTTCTCCACTTCATCCGGACAAGTCTCCAGATAGTCCGCCAGGATGAGACTGCCACGAAACTCAGGATGTGATTCCTCCAACAGGAGCAGGAGTTGCCTTTTCGAGGGTGGAAAAAGAAGAGGACAGACAAGAAATCGAATCAACAATCCTACGACCAACAGCAGGCCAAGGAGAAAGATCACAGAGACAAACTCTCTGGACGGATCGAACAGGCCAAGTGCTCCGAGCACCCCCAAGAGAACCAGCAGCGTCAGCGCCAGTGCCAAAAGACCTTGGCGTGCAGATGAGCCACGGATGCTGTGTCGGGTGTTGCGGAGCAGTTTCCTGTAGTGCAACGTCAGCGTTCCTTATCTTTGGATGTTTCAGAGCGACCCAGATACAATTGCCGTTCGAGCAGATTGATGAAGCCGCTCCATTCTCCGCCAGGTTGTGCGCTCGCCTCTTCAATCTCACGGCAGACCGCAGCGAATTGAGAATCAAGTCTGTCTGCGTGATGAAGCAGAAACGCTTCTTTTGTCATTGAAACGACAGGGGAGCCTCCGAGGTCATCGTGATGGGACAAGATCAAATGCCGCAAGAAGAGGAGTTTGTCCTCAGGAAATCCTTCAATTGAACGAGCATAGTTGCAGACCATCTCATTGCCGATGACAATATGCCCCAGAAGCCTGCCCTCGTCGGTGTAGTCAAAAGAGGTCTCGTAACTAAGTTCACGAACTTTGCCGACGTCGTGAAACAGAGCACCGCTCAAAACAAGATCGCGATCCGCGGCGGGATATGTTCTTGCAAAGAAATCAGCCAGTTTGATCACGGAACATGTGTGCTCCAGGAGTCCGCCCAAAAAGGCGTGATGCCAGCGCTTTCCACCCGGAGCCAGAGTGAACAGGTGCCACGTTGCTTCATCATCGAGGAATCGCCGCCAGAGGGATTTGATGAAGTCTGATTTGAGCGTTTCGATATACGATTCGATTTCCGCCCTCATCTCTTCCGGACTTCTTTCTGACACAGGGATAAACTCTCGGATTTCCTGAGGCGTCACCTCGTGGGGGAGTATCGCCTGAACGGTGATCTGAAGCGAACTCTGATACTGACCCACCGTACCGCGAACCCGAACGATCTTGCCTGACTGCGCGATGGGATAGGCCTGCTCGGCCTTGTCCCACATCACCGCGTCCACCAAACCGGTCTTGTCCGAAAGCTTGAGCGACAGCATTTTTCCCCTGGAATACGGTTTCAGGTTTGCTCGGTTGACCAGGTAGGTGGAGTCTATGGTGCTCCCTTCGGTCAATCTTTCGACTGGCGTTCGAGTCATGGCGGATACCTCTCCTGTTGTTTTGCGCCGGAGCACGGAAGTGCCACAACGCCACTCTCCTGAAAGATATCTGTTGCAGGCCGAGATGTAAAGCAGAGCTGCCACATCGGCTCAGCGAGACAGGGGAGGGTTGTCATTCTCAATCCTTCGGCTGCGCCCAAAACAGGCCTAGGAGCAACGCTACCGAAGCTCCTC
>JAKQFZ010000625.1 GCA_029558215.1 Candidatus Omnitrophota bacterium | reverse complement strand
TCTGCACATTGTTGGGTGTTCCTCTCTATGTCATGGATGAATATGCAGTCCGATTCACCCTCAACCTGGTAATCTCAACGATCGTCTGGGTCGTTGTCACCTTTCTCACACGAGCGGAACCTGAGGAAAAACTGATTGGCTTCTACCAAAGGGTTCGTCCTGCAGGACTCTGGAAACCCATTGCGGCCAAGGCGGGAGCCGTAACTCCATTGGCTGTCGGTGGGGCTGAGTGGACAGCCTGGGCGCTGGGATCGGGAGGGCTGATCATGTTGGTTGTTGGTCTCGGGAAAATGGTTCTGGGTCAGTACTTGGGAGCTGCCTGTCTTATCCTTGCTGGTTTGTCCTGTTCCTTTGGAGTGATGCGAATCGTCCATCGAATGGACTGGTCTGATGATAGAATGGAAACGTGAGAATCGGTGTTCGCCCTTTCTCTGTGAGATACAGGTCTGTGAGAGATGATCCTATGAGCCACCGCGATCCGTTCACTATCACCGATTCAGCGGGTGTGAAGATTCCTTGCCGTCAGTGGCAGGCATCCGATCCCAAGAGTGCCATCGTTTTTGTCCACGGTATTCAGAGCCATTCCGGATGGTTTGATGAGGCCTGTTGCTTTCTGAGCGAGAGAGGGCATACCTGCTATGGATTCGATCGGCGCGGCGCTGGAATCAGCGAGCAACCACGCGGCTATATTGACTCCTACAGAACGTGGATTGAAGAACTCACGACGGTGCTGCAGTTTGCAGAGTCTGAGAGCGAGGGGCGTCCTGTTCATTTGCTCTCATGGTGTTTCGGCGCCAAAGTGGCTCTTGGCTATTTGTTGTCCACGCGGGAGAATTCGCTTGCTTCTGCAATCTTTCTCTGCCCTGGGATCAAGACCAAAACACAGTTGCGCTGGAGACAAATGCTGCGCGTGCTCGTGGGAAGCAAGAGTCCTGATGCGACGCCGATGGAGACCCCGATCAGCGATGAGATGTTCACGGATGTACCAGAGTACCTGGAATTCATCCACAATGATCCCCACAGCCTGCGGAAGGCCACACCCGCACTGTACTTCCAGATATTCCTCTTGGATCGCTTTTTGAGAAAGTCTTCGAACAAGATCACATTGCCACTTCTCTTCATGTTGGCGGGTCAGGATCAGATAGCAGACAATGAGTATGCCGTGAAATTCTATGCGGAGGCATGCTCTCAAGTGAAGCGTCTAATCAGCTATGCCAACGTCCGACACAGTCTCTTCTTCAGCACCGAGAGGCAAAGAGTCATGGACGATCTCTGTCTCTGGCTTGATCACAAGGAACAATAATGCGAATCAAATCGTTTGACGTCTTTCGTTTGCAGATCCCCTTTCGGTTGTCATTTTCGCACAGCAAAGCAGCACGACGCACCTCGGATAGCGTTTTGCTGCGATGCACACTTGCTGATGGAACCGTCGGCTACGGGGAATCGCTGCCTCGACCCTACGTCACCGGAGAGACCATGGACAGCGTTGCAGACAACCTGGCCAATCGCTTTCTCCCCACCCTGAAGTCATTTGATCCCAGCGCTTTCGAGGAAGTCAGTTCACGATGTGAGAACCTCTATGAGGAGATGCACAGCGCCTTTCCTGAAGCGGGGAAGTACATTGGCGCGTCGGTGTGTGCTGTCGAGTTGGCACTCCTGGATGCATTTGGCAAGCACTTCGACGAGCCTTGTATTCCAACGGGCAGTGCGTCGCCGGATGTTCGTTTCTCCTCGGTGATCGGATCGTGCTCCAAACCAGTCCTGACCGCTTTCGCACTGGCAACACGCCTCTGGGGATTTCAGTCGGTGAAGTTGAAGATCGGTACAGATCGGGATGATGAGAACCTGCGGCTGGCACATCGTCTGTTGGGCAAACGAGTCCAATTGCGTGTTGATGTCAACGGAGTGTGGTCTGCGGATCAAGCACTGCGGTGGCTTGAGCACAATATGTTGAACAACCTTGTGGCAATGGAACAACCTGTTGCGGCAGATGATTTTGATGGTCTAAAACGCTTGACGAAGGCCGCTCCGATAGACATTATGGCAGATGAGTCACTCAGAGACTTGGAGGACGCCAGGATGCTGAGTGACCAAGGTTGCTGCAGGGCATTTAACATTCGAATCTCGAAGTGCGGCGGCCTGTACCACTCATTGAAAATTGCTCGGCTTGCGAACGACAGGGGGCTGTCCGTTCAGATCGGTTGCCAGGTTGGAGAAACGTCCATCCTGGGTGCGGCACAGTTGAGACTGGTACATTTGTTGGGAAGGGTTCGGTTTCTGGAGGGCTGCTATGGCTCTCTGCTGTTGAAACAAGATCTGACGAAGACGTCGCTTCGATTTGGTCGCTCGGGGGCGTTGCCTGATATCCCGAAAGGGTCAGGCTTGGGTGTACACGTTCTCGAAAAACGTGTCAACGAGTTTGGGCAGTTTCTCGGTGCAATCTGAGCACGAGCGGAAAACTTTGCGTTGCTCAGAGTGCCCTAGCTGAAACTGGCTCAAGGAATAGATTTTTCGAAGGGATTCTTAGAAATTGAGCAGGTTTGGGCGAATACTTCTCAAGACATCAGGTGCTGTTCCCACGGTGCGCTTCCAGTTCGCTTGTGAGCGGCCGATGGTCGTACAGGAGAGACTGCTTCGGCATATTATCCGAAGCAACGAGGACACCGCCTTTGGCAAGGAGCATCATTTCGATCAGATTCACTCGATCGCTGACTTTCAGCGTCAGCTGCCAATCGGTTCGTACGAGTATCACGAGCCTTACATTCAGAAGATGCTGCAGGGCGAACCCAGACAACTGACCGCCCAACCGCCTATCCTGTTTGCCATGACGAGCGGGACGACAGGACGACGCAAGTATATTCCAGTGACCCAGGAGTCTCGTGTCGCGAAGTCAAAAGTCATGCGTGTCTGGCTCCATCTGGCGCTTCGGGAGCATCCCGGAATTCTCAACGGAAGGATCCTGTCCGTGGTCAGTCCTGAGATAGAGGGCTATACCTCTTCGGGCATTCCCTACGGAGCAGAATCAGGTCACGCCTACAAGAACCTTCCGCTACTTATCAGGCAACAATACTGCGTTCCACACGATGTGTTTACAATCAAGGACTATGATTCCCGCTACTACGTGCTGCTCAGGATGGCGGTCGAGCAGGAAGTCAGCACGATCGCGACGTGCAACCCGAGCACCATCGTTCTGCTGTGTGAACGGATGGATCTTTGGAAGGAAGATATACTCAAAGACATCTACGCGGGAACAATTCGTGATGACCTTGTGTTGCCGGACGACATTCGCTCACGACTTCAGTCTCACATTGAACCCAATCCGGATCGCGCGAGAGTTCTTGAATCCTGTATCAGCAGGAATGGTGGCGTCCTGGCACCCAATTGCTGCTGGGACAAGTTGGTAATGGTCAGTTGTTGGAAGGCTGGCAGCGTCAAACTGTATCTGCGGGATTTCCCACGATTCTTCCCTCATCAAACCGCGGTTCGAGATTGGGGCTATCTGGCAAGCGAACTCAGAGGCTCCATCCCGATCTCCGATTCCGGAGAAGGAGGGGTGCTGACCATTGATACGAACTTCTTTGAGTTTCTGCCTGAGGAAGAGTCAGAGAGTTCTCAGAAGAACTATCTGACTGTAGATCAACTCTCGGTAGGGCAACGGTACTACGTCTATGTCACAACTCTGGGCGGCTTATATCGGTATGAGATGAACGATCTGGTCGAGGTCACAGGATTCTTCCGAAGTTCACCAGAGATTCAGTTCATTCGGAAAAGTCAGGGATTCTGCTCCGTGACTGGGGAGAAACTCTATGAAGATCAGGTCGTGTCCGCCGTCCATTCTGCCATGAACGACTGCTCCACCCAACTTGAATTCCTGGGTTCCGTACTTGAATGGCATGACAAACCGCACTATGCCTTCCTTGTGGAATTCGCTGATGGAGCTGGCTCTGCCGTTAAGGCAAGGCTCTTGAATGCCATCGAGATACATCTCCAGGCGCTCAACTCAGAATATGCGGACAAACGAACTTCGGGGCGTCTTGATCCGCCCGTGCTCAAGGTGGTGCAGAGAGGTGAAAGTCTCCGATACCGCCGCCAACGTGTCATGAACGGCACCAACGACGGTCAGTTCAAGACGCTGAAACTTACCGACAATCCCGACTACGCCAACCACTTCACACTGGAAGAGGAGATGAGCCTCTCCGAAGTCGTCAGTGATACTTAGGCAGAAAGTCTCCGTGGGCTTCTATGAGTTCGTCGCACATCGCAACGATCTCATCAATTGTCAGTTCCGCAGCGGTATGGGGATCCAGAAGCGCCGCGTGGTAGACGTGCTCCTTCTTCAAAGTCAACGCCGCCTCGATAGTCAACTCCTGCACATTGACATTGGTTCGCGTCAATGCGGCGCACTGGGGCGGTAGATTCCCAACAAAGCAAGGCTGAACACCATTTCGATCCACAAGACACGGAACTTCGACGCAGCAGTCATAGGGGAGGTTGGTGATCAGATGCTTGTTGAGCACATTGCCACCGATCTTAAACAGTTCTCCTGTGAGGACACTGTTCATGATGTAGGAAGCATACTCTCCGGTTCGATGATGCTCCAGAGTCTTGCTGTTGACCAGATCCTGGCGCATCTTTGCCCAGTTGTTGATTTGGTTGATACAACGCCGAGGGTATTCATCGAGGGGGATGTGGAAGCTCTCGATCAGTTCCGGACAACGTTGTTTGATAAAATATGGAAGGTACTCGGAAGTGTGCTCGCTTGATTCGGTAATGTAGTGGCCAAAACGCTTCATGATCTCAAAGCGGACTGTGTCCTTGTGAACATACTCGGGCAATTGGGCACGCCTCTTGATTTCCGGATAGAGATCCACGCCGTGGCGGCTGATCTCCAGCAGCCAACCTTGATGGTTGATGCCGGCAATGTTCCACTGCAAGTCGTCCGTGGGAAGTTCCAGCATGTGGCACAGATGATGAGCACACGCTTGAACGCTATGACAAAGGCCAACCGTCTTGATTGAAGTACCCTTCAGAACGCCACCCGTCACGATAGCCATCGGATTGACATAGTTGAGAAACCAGACATCGGGACAAACCTTTTCCATGATACGGCAATACTCAAGGATGACCGGCAAGGTGCGCAAACCCCGAAAGATGCCGCCGATGCCCAATGTGTCGGCGATGGTTTGCCTGAGACCGTACTTCTTGGGAATCTCAAAGTCTATGACTGTTGACGGTTCGTAGCCACCGACCTGAATGGCGTTGATCACAAAATCGGCACCCTTGAGCGCTTTGCGCGCATCTTCGGCAAGAAAGGCTTCGATCTTGACCTTGGCGCCCAGAGTGGCTTTGATATTGTTCAGCATCGCTTCGGAATCCCCGAGTCGCTGCGGGTCAATATCCAGAAGCGCGATTCGTGCGTCGTGCAGCGATGGGGTCAACATGGAGTCTCCAAGAACTGCTTTGGCGAAAATAGTACTGCCAGCACCGAGAAAAGTAATCTTTGCCATCCAAAATCCTCCAATAAGCGGCGTCAAGTGGACACCAGAGTGCATTGTCAAAAACGTGGGGATAATATGCTTGAACATCATTGCTGGCAAGCCGATTCAAACCGTCACGACATCTGCGCTTGTTTGCCATGTCGTTCTTTGTTATCTTTGCCCGAGCTGGAAGATCTCTTACGAGAAACGGGAGTCGGAATTGTGCCGATGAATATGCCAAAGAGTTTTGAGATTCAGGATGGAAGAATTCTGTGGTCTGGTCAGGATCTGACTCAGATTGCTGAAGCCGCGGGAACGCCCTGCTATGTGTACAACCAATCAGTCATCGAGGAAAGTTATCGTGCCTATGACGAGCATCTCTCTTCGATACCGCATTTGATCTGCTACGCGATGAAGGCCAACTCCAGCATGGCCGTACTGAAAGTGCTTGCCGACGTGGGTTCTTCCGTAGATGTGGTTTCGGGAGGCGAGCTGTTTCGAGCGCAGAAAGCGGGTCTGCCCGTCAAGAAAGCCATTTTCTCCAGCGTCGGCAAAGGTGAGGACGAGCTGCGCGAGGCGGTTCGCGCAGAGATATTGTTCTTCAATATTGAGGCTGCCGAAGAGCTGGATCTGCTTGCTCGGATCGCAGAAGAAGAGGGCAAGGTTGCCGGTGTTTCTGTTCGTATCAATCCGGACATTGACCCGGGGACACACCCTTACATTTCGACCGGTTTGGAGATGAACAAGTTCGGCTTGGTGCCTGATCAGGCACTTGATGTCTATCGTCGTGCATTTCGGATGCCTCAGTTGAAGGTCTTGGGCATTCAGGCACATATTGGATCGCAGATATGTTCCATCCAGCCTTTTATGGACTCTTTGGATCGGCTTCTCTTTCTCAGAGACAAGCTCGAGAGCGAAGGGATCAGCCTGCAGTACCTGAGTGTTGGCGGAGGATTAGGGATTCAGTACAATGACGAGAACCCACCCAGCCCAGGAGACTATGCAGACGCCTTGGCAAAACGAATGCAGGACACCGGTTTGACACTTATCATGGAACCAGGCCGCTCCATCGTCGGCCCGGGGGGAATCCTGCTGACACGGGTTCTTTACTGCAAACAAACCCCTCGCAAGAGATTCGTCATTGTGGACGGAGCCATGAACGATCTGGTGCGCCCAAGCCTCTACAAGTCATACCACCGAATTGTGCCTGTCGTTCTGCGTGAAGGCCAGTCCGCCAAAGTGGACGTGGTCGGTCCTGTTTGCGAGACGGGAGATTTCCTGGCACAGGACAGGGAGATGCCTTCCGTCCAACCAGGGGATCTCCTCGCGGTCTGTGATGCAGGTGCCTATGGGTACACAATGTCTTCGAATTACAACTCGAGACCCAAACTCCCCGAAGTCCTCGTCAACAAGAAGGGCTTCCGGATAGTCCGAACACGTCAGACATACGAAGATCTGATCGCTGGAGAGTCTCTCTAACACGATCGGCTTGGGCAACGTCTGGTGTCCACAACCGCTTGAATCCCTCGTGTCACTGCACACAAAGGAAGATTCTTATGCTTTTGGACAAACGCAAACATTGGATCACCTTGGCGCTCGCCCTTGCTGTGATTGGCATCTGGACCATTTTGCTGCGTGATGTGCGGGATCTGTTCCTTGAGAAGGAAACTTCCGAGGAAGCCCAACGAGATGGATCACTGTCACCTGAAAATTGGCCTATGTTCCGTGGCACTCCCTCTCTGCAGGGTTACGTGGACGCAGAACTTCCCAGGAAACTCTTCCTGGAGTGGGTGTTCAAAACCAAAGGAGCCATCAGGTCATCGGCAGCGGTTGTCAACAACAAGGTGCTTTTCGGTTCCGATGACGGTTGTGTGTACGCGCTGAAGGCCAACACGGGAGAACTCGCGTGGATGACCCAGACTGGGGACGGCATTGAATCGTCGCCCTGTGTGTTGGGGGATAGTCTGTATATCGGCTCCAATGATGGACTGATCCATTCTTTCAGGGTTGAGGACGGAACAGCGCTTTGGAAGTTCCAGACTGAAGATCGAATCCTGGGTGGCGTGAACTGGTTTGCGGATTCCATTACGGGCAGAAACCGCATTGTCTTTGGGGGATATGACACAAAACTGTACTGCCTGGACGGTGAGACAGGACAGCTGCTCTGGTCTCATGAAACAGGCAACTACATCAACGGCACACCGGCCGTTGGCGACAACACCGTTGTCTTCGGAGGCTGCGACGCCCTCGTCCATGTTGTCTCTGTACGAGACGGAATCAGCCTTGCTCAGATTGATGTTGGCTCCTATGTTCCCGGCTCTGTCGCCCTTGCCAGAGCACAGTCCGATGCTGACTCTGACGGGAATCCCTCAGATGATTTTCAGGCGTTTGTGGGACACTACGGCAACGAAGTTCTTTGTGTCGCTCTGGATAGCCAGGAGATCGTCTGGCGGTATCAGGGGACAGCCGCTTTCTTCTCTTCCCCCGCAGTAACTGAATCCCGCGTGATCATTGGCTCCCGTGACCGCAAACTACACTGCATTGAACGCAGAACCGGTATCGGACTCTGGACATTTGTCACTCAAGGGAATGTGGATTGCTCTCCTCTTGTCGTCGGAGACAAAGTTCTCTTTGGTTCCGATGACGGTCGCCTGTATCTTGTGTCTGTCTCGGATGGTACGCTGCTTTGGTCATATGATATTGGGAAAGCGATTACCGCATGTCCCGCTGTCGCGGCAGGCAGGATTTTCATCGGGTCGGAAGACGGTGGGATATATGCCTTTGGTACAACATCCAGAAAGGAGAGTTCGCGGTGAAGATCATCCAGATCACACCAGGAACGGGTAATTTCTACTGCGGCGTCTGCATTCGGGATCACTCTCTGGTCACGGAACTCAGAAAGCGCGGACACGATGCGCTCATGGTGCCGATGTATCTGCCCTTGGTTGCAGACGATCCCTCACAGAAAACCGACACTCCCATCTTCTTTGGCGGCATCAATGTCTACCTTCAACAGAAGTTCCCCTTTTTCAAGAGAACGCCTCGATGGTTGGATCGTATCCTCGACTTCCCTGGCCTGCTCCGGTTTTCGTCACGTTTCGCGAACATGACTCGTGCAAAAGACCTTGGGGAAATGACTGTTTCGATGCTCCGTGGAGAAGAGGGACACCAGGTCAAGGAATTGGACAAGCTGGTAGACTGGCTGCGGGAACTGGGAGACATCGGGGCGATAAGTCTGTCAAACGCTCTGCTGATCGGACTTGTGCGCCGAATCAAGCAGCAGTTGCGTGTTCCCGTGGTCTGCGCCTTACAGGGTGAAGATGACTTTCTGGACGATCTTCCGCAACCGGAACGCGACATCGCCTGGAATACTCTTTCTGAACGTGCCCAGCAAGTGGATGCCTTCGTCGCACCCAGCCACTATTACGCCGAGCAAATGGCAAGGAGAATGAATCTGTCGCTTGAGAAAGTCCATGTGATCCATAACGGCATATCCGTATCTGGCGCTGATGTCTCATCTCACGAGCAGACCAGTCCTGTGTTGGGATATCTTGCCAGACTCTGTGAGACAAAAGGGCTTGGTGTCCTAATCGAAGCCTTCATCCTTCTGAAGCAGAGCGGTCGCCATCCATCACTCAGACTTCGGGTTGCTGGTACGTTGGCACCTGGGGATAGCCGTTTTGTAAAGAAGGTTCAGGCACGGCTCACTTCAGAGGGTTTGGCGAAGGATGTGCAGTTCTTGTTCAATCTTTCGATGGAGTCGAAACTGGATTTCCTCAAATCCTTGACAGTCTTCTCCGTTCCCGCGCTGTGCAGTGAGTCTTTCGGCCTCTACGTCATCGAATCCTTGGCCGCAGGGGTTCCCGTTGTGGAACCCCACCACAGTGCGTTCCCTGAACTTCTGAAAGAGACCGAAGGCGGGCTTCTCTGTGAGACAAACAGCCCAGCATCACTTGCTGAGAAAGTTGATTTTCTGTTGTCGCATCCCGATCAGGCGCGTTCTCTGGGTCAAACCGGCCAAAAGTATGTTCGGGAACGGTTCAACACAGGTCTGATGGCAGAGCGGTTCCTGAAATTGCTTCAGGAGATAGCAGCTGATGAAGTCTGACACAACACGCGTACAGAACGCATCGCTGCAATCTGGAGTTCACAGGCACTCATGACTCTTTCGTTTCGCCATATCGAAGATACAAATCCTCTTTCTTCCGCTGACGGTCTCGCAGGTGACGAGGCTTTGGTATCCGGACTGGCAGATGGGAACTCACCGCCCACGCTGAGGCTGTATCGGTACCACCCCTCTGCGATCGTCGGTCGGTATCAGAATCTGACAGATGCAATAAATCTCGATACGTGTCGCCGATATGGCGTGTCATGGAATCGGAGACACACGGGTGGGGGAACCGTCCTCATGGGGCCGGAACAAGTTGCCATTGCTTTGGCTCTGCCCGATGGCAGGGACTCCGAAAGGCGAACGATCAAGCAGCATTTTGAGTTCTTCGCGGCGATTCTTGCCGATGCCCTTGGGGCTTTTGGAATAGAGGCAGCCTTCGTCGGAAAGAATGATCTTCAAGTTGATGGTCGCAAGATAGCAGGACTGGCGATTTCTCAGGACACCGATGGAGCGGTCTTCTACCACGGCAGTCTGCTTCTGGATTTCGACGTCGGTCTCATGGTGCAGGTGCTGAATCTTCCCACAGAACATCTTGAGGATCGGGGTCAAAGTTGTTTCTCCAGAAGAATGACCACGGTGCGTGAACATGTGCCAGGTGCTTCCTTCCCTGATCTGACTGCCGCGATTGCCCGCTCTCTTGAGAGTCTCACCCACGTCCAACTCTGCAGATCGAGTTTTCTTGATCATGAGCATGAGGCCATTGCCCGACTCAAGAGAGAACGTTACGAGAATGAGGAGTGGATCTGTTCGTCCAGAGTCATGCGCCGATGGCGTGGCATGGTGGAACGCAAGACGGCTGCAGGTACCATTCGGATCTACGTTGATGGAAGTGGACCTGCTCTGGATGCTGTGTTGATCACGGGTGATTACTTCAGTCGGAACCTGGAACTTGCTACGCTGGAGTCAAATCTCAAAGGAACCCCCGCCCGATCAGACGCCATCGCCTCCGTCATTTCCAAATGTGGACAGGGAACGATTTACCGTCTTACGGCTGAGGAACTCGCTGAGCTGATCGTCATGGCACGCCAGTCCAACACTACGGCACGGCTCACCAGTCAGGCCTAACCGATCATGCCGAGGAAAGCACAGCAGGATTCCGTCAGTTTGACCGTATAGCCCATTTGACGGGCGAGTTGGATGATGCCTTCGGAAGGATACGCAATCGCATCGTAACCAAGTTCGAGTGCTTTCTCTTCAAAACATCGCTGTAGTTTGCCCCACGTTTTGGCGCAACCCAGAGTGAGGCGCGCCTGAGGAAATTGCTCTCGGGCATGTTCCAGAAACCGCAACACACCATCTCTGTCTATCGAGCATTCTGCCATCGGCGTATGACGAAGCGGAGTGAGGACAACCAAGGCAAGTACTTCAAAATCCCGATGCTTGAGCATCTCAAGCGCACGGTATTCGCTCTCAACCTTCCCGTAGTCTATCCCGATGAGAATGTGTGGTGCCAGTTTCAACCCATGTTTCAGGGAAATGTCCAGAGACTTTTCCACATCCTCCGCCGAGTGATCCACCAGATGGTAGACACTCCGAAGAGGTGCGTCCGCACCAACAAGATCGCACATCACAAGATCAACATCCGCACGCACCGCGGCTGAGGCGAAGGACTCGGTGACCATCTTCGTATGGGTGGCGATACGAAGTCCATACCGATGCTTGATCTCACAAATCTGTTCAGCGAAAGCGCCCAATGGAATGGTGCCGTCCGAGTCGCACCCTCCCGTTACGAGAAGCCCCTTGCAGCCTCTCGAAACAAGGCGTGCTGTGAGTGTCTCCAACTGTTCCGGTGTCTTCACCTGGTAGAGTGCCTTGAGCATGCGAGTCCGACAATGATCACACTGCAGATGGCATTCACTGCCACGAAGGGAAACGGCAACAAAGCGCGGTTCAGTACTCGGCCGAAACTCATCGGTCTCATAGCGTTTGATATGGGGGCTGGAGAAGATAATCTGTTTCATGCTGCGCCAGAGAGTTCCTTCCGAATAAGAAGCAGATCCTCCTCGTTCGGTTGGAATGGATAGTTTCGAATGCCCTCGGCTGGCGAGGAATTTGCATAGGGTCGGTTGCAGGCAACCGCGCCATCGTGACCAACACAGCCTCGCGTCCGGAAGGGGACACCGGACTGAATAAGTGTTTCCAATTCATCCGCACTGACACCGAAATCAACAACTCTGTCCTGGTCATCAAATCGGAAGCAATTCGCGCGAGAACGGTCTGCATCAATGAGCTCGCAGGCGATCTGCATACGACGGTAGATCTGTATCGCAGGGGGAGTCTTTTCGGTCAGAGTGCTGCCCGGTTCAGGGTAGAAGGAGAACAGATGGTTCACCCCGCCAAGATCGCGAACACGCTGAAAAGCTTCAACCATCTCCCGCTCCGTTTCGCCAAGACCGACGATAAAATGACTTCCAACGTTTCCCTCACCGAAGAGAGCCACTGCCGATTCGAACAACTGCCAGTACTTCTTCCAGCGATGAGGACCTCGAACACCAGAGCCTCGGTGAGTTTCAAACAGGGACTCAGTGGGCAGATCAAAAGCGATGCCTATCTTGTCCACTCCGCAGTCCTTCAGCTGAGCCAGATCTTTCTCGTTCACAAGGGTTGGTGCAATCAAGGCGGACACGGGCTTGTCGGTATTTCCTCTCAGACTCCGAGCCATCGTGATGGAGTCTTGCACACTTCGGGCATGTGTGACCATCGAGATGCACACGCGTTTGACTACGCGATTTGCGGCAATTCTGCCCACCGCATTGGTGAACTCGACAATAGGCCATGGAACGCGAATGAAACTGGGATCTCCGTCGGAGAGCCGTTCGCGCGCAAGACCGCAGTAAGAGCAATTGCCTGCACAACCGGCAGAATACGTCAGCAAGAGATTAATGCACGTCATCTGCGCGGCTCGATGGAATCGCGCGGGGGAATAACCCAGCTGCATCGCTGCAGCCAGACTCAGTTTCACATATTCAGGACTTTCCCTTTCGAGATGGGTCTCTCGATTGTTCTTATCCGAGTTCAATGCACTTCTACCTTCCTGAGCCAATCATCATGAGAACCCTTCTTACCTGCTCCTTGTTCATGACGAGGCTCATCTGGGCCAGGATGATCTGTTTGCCAGCGCTGATCGGAATCAACGTCAACTTTCCGATCCGACTGCTGAAAACAGAACGAATCGTGTCCATCAGTTCTTTGTGTTCTATGGCTTCAATACCCAAAGGGAGCATGATCTCCGGAGTGATCTCCCTGGGTGACTTGCCACAGAGGTCGCACACGAAACGATTGGCAAATTCGACGCCCAGATTCTCGTTCAGAAGCAAGAGCGGCGTGGGAAGGAGATTCAGAAGCTCCGAGGCGAACGCTCCCGCATCAATCCTCAAATTCTGTCCCAGTTCGACAACGATCTCCTTTTCCTCTGTGATCTTGGCGATGATCTCGTGAGCCAGTTCCAGTTCACGTGCCTTGTACAACAGGGATCGGCGAAGTCTGAGTTTCTCCGCCGCTTTCTCGACAGAGAGCAGTACCTGGTCAACGTCCACGGGCTTGCGAATGTAATTGATCGCTCCATTGTGAAGAGCCTGAATGGCGGTATTCTCATCACCATAGCCTGTGATAACGATGATCTCACAGTCTTCGGATATCTCCCTGACTTGTTGGA
>JAKQFZ010000618.1 GCA_029558215.1 Candidatus Omnitrophota bacterium | reverse complement strand
ATTGCCCTGCTCGTCGAAAATATGAACATGGATGAAGCCTGTCTGCTTAGGAACATCCACAAAGGCCTCAACCACTTCTGTCCGAGGGAACGGTGATGGGTTGAAGACCGTCAAGACAACCTCGTCGTCCTTGGCGAGACTCGAATTGATGCGTGTCTGGAGACTTCCCAGAGCCGATCGCATCAGAGTATTGGAAATGTTCACCACTTGGTTCAGACGATACGTAGCATCGCGTTCGAGTTGATCCACGCCACACCCGCCGATCGTGTCGTGCGCCTGGCATTGAAGAAGGTTCTTCCAGGCAATCTCGAGATACCTCTCTGGGTACTCTTCACCGAGTGTCCAGGCGATGGTTGAGAACGGCTCTGCCCAGCGCTGCAGCATTCTTTCTGCTTTCTCGGTGAGCCGTTTCTGACGCGGCCGCGTGGAGATGATGTCTCCCGTAAGTGAAGTTTGAGAACTAGCGCCACCCGGGCTGCGCATCTCACCCTTCAGCACAGGCAAGTCCTGTCCCTTGAGAAAACACTTCAGCGCTTTGACGTAGTCGGGCATCGAACTGATCTTGATCTCTTCATCTGCACCAAGAAAAGCGCGAATCTTTTCGATCAACTCCAGCTCCAGCGGATCGGGCATCGAAGTGTCCATGCCCTGCATCAGGGGAATTGCGGCGGTTCGGAAATGTTGCTTCTCCGCTTCCATGAGTTTGCGGAAGTACTTCTCCAGACTCTCGGGATCGTAGAAATTCCTCGGGGCGTTGAGGAAATAGTGATCGTATCGGTGTTCCGCATCGCAGAACTTGAAGGGAACCCCCTTCTCGTCCCAGTAATAGAGGCGGTCGGGGAGATGGCTGCCAATGGTTCTCCCTTTATAGAGCACGGGTCGCCAGATGAACATGTAGAAGTTGTAGCGTGCTGCGCAACCGAATCGGGAAGCCAGCACGCGCGTTCCGTCCGGTGACTCCCAAAGATATTCCGAACGTGGAGCATCCTCTGCGGAAATCCCACGGTAGAAAAAGGCCGTGTCAATGCCGAATCCCTGATATATCTGAGGGAGCTGCGCCTGTTGTCCCCACCCGAATGGGGTGTACCCAACCTTCATGGGTTTCCCAAACCGCGATGCCGTTCGATGTCCCATCAAAAGGTTACGAACGACGGATTCTCCGGAGATGCAGTTGCAGTCGGGAGCGCTGTACCACGGTCCAATGAACAACTGTCCCCGCTGAACCGCTCTCCGAATTCTATCTTCATTCTCGGGTCTGATTTCAAGATAGTCTTCCAAAGGCAGGGTCTGTGAATCGAGCAAAAAAGTGTACTGCGGATATTCCTCGAAAATCCGAAGCATCTCATCGAGAAACTCAACCGTCAGTTTCCGGGTCTGCTGATAGTCCAGACCCCATTCTCTGTCGAGATGGGAGTTGGCAATGAAATGAGCTTCGAGAGACAATTGTTTCTTTTTCATTCTTGCTTGTGCCTTTCTTGCTGCGTGTCGATTGGTGGCAATCTGAACATACGTGTGGCAAACGAATACCAGATGCCTGCCAAGTAAGTGAAACGCTTTAGTCGGGACTATACTGCAAAGAGTGCCTGAGGTTCAAGGAATACAGATACATAAGTTGCACTAGGATTTGAAATCGGTATAATTCGCAGTGCAGGTCGGGTTCGGGTCTTCAGGTGGATATTCCACCCTTTTTCGTGAAGGAGGCTATTCTTATGTTTCGTTCATCCCGTCTCTTTGGAGTCTCTGCTTCTGTCATCGTTGTTCTC
>JAKQFZ010000592.1 GCA_029558215.1 Candidatus Omnitrophota bacterium | reverse complement strand
ACCTGATGGACGAAGCCGGCTCTCGGGCTCGGCTTCAGGCAACCACCAAGCCACAGGCCATTCGGGACATGGAAAAGCGCATCGAGGAGATCAACAAGGAGATTGACACCGCGACACTGACAGAGAATTTCGAGCGGTGCGCGGAACTCAAGCGACAGCGGGACGAACTGGACGCGCAGCTGAAAGCGCAAATCTCGCAGTGGGAAAAGGACAAATCCGACCAGCAGACTCCCGTCGTCAATGAAGAAGAGATCGCCTACCTTGTCTCCAAGTGGACGGGAATCCCCGTTTTCAAGATCGAGGAGAAGGAATCAGAGAAACTGCTGCGAATGGAAGACGAACTGCACGCTCGGATCATTGGCCAGAAAGACGCAATCCGAATCGTGAGCACATGCATTCGTCGCAATCGCGCCGGCCTGAGTGATCCCAAGCGTCCCATTGGTTCCTTTTTGTTCCTGGGGCCAACCGGAGTTGGAAAGACCGAACTTGCGCGGGCGTTGGCCGAGTTTCTTTTCGGCGATGAGGACGCTGTTGTCACGCTGGACATGTCCGAGTATATGGAGCGCTTCGCCGTTTCAAGAATGGTAGGGGCACCTCCTGGATATGTCGGTCATGACGAAGGTGGCCAGCTGACGGAGAAGATTCGGAGACGACCTTATTCGGTCGTATTGATGGATGAGATTGAGAAGGCGCATCCGGATGTGTTCAACATTCTGCTGCAGGTTTTGGAGGAAGGTCGTCTCACGGACGCTCTTGGTCACAAGGTAGACTTCCGCAATGCCGTTGTGATCATGACCTCGAATCTGGGTACCAAAGACCTTACCACCAAAGGCAGTCTGGGCTTCCAGCCGAATGGGGACGGTTCTCAAACTTTTGAGGACATGAAGGAACGGCTAATGGCTCAGTTGAAGAAGACATTCAACCCGGAGTTTCTCAATCGTCTGGATGACGTCGTGGTGTTCCATGAACTGAATCGGGAACAGATCAGGGAGATTGTGGATGTGCTGATGAAGAGGCTCAACGACCGGATGAAAGCCAATGGTATCTATCTGCAGCCAACATCAGCGGCAACGGAATTCATTGCCCGTGAAGGGTACGATCCCCTCTATGGGGCGCGCCCCTTGAAGCGAGCAATTCAGCATTATATTGAGAATCCACTTTCCGAACAGGTGCTCAGAGGAAAGATCCCCCGGGGAGGACGCATCATCGTTGATGTCGGTGATGAGGGGCTGGTCTTTATCCCTGAGCCTTTGGACTCGGAACAGTGCGAGGGTAAACAGCAACAGGTGGAGACGGCGTCTCCACCAAGCCCTACGGGGGCTGAATAAAAAAACTACTTCGGTCGGAATCCGGCACTTGGGAGGAGAGGTTCCGGTATTTTCGTTCCGAAGGGACTTAGGGGGTCACTGTCTCTCGAACATGAGGGGTCACAGAATCGCTTTTATTGTTGTCCTGGGCATTCAAGTCCTGGTGGCAGGTCGGCTCTATGCCGAAACGCTGCCGGAGAATCGCGTTTCGGAAGTCACCGTGAGGGGACTCATCCACGCTTCCGAGGATGAAGTACGCAAGGTAATCACGGTACAACTGGGTGATGACATCACCCGACGTGAGACGGAATTGAAGATTCGTCGTGATATTGGTTCGATCACTGCGTTGAAGAAATTCCGAAATGTCAGCGTTGCGGATGAGGACGTTCCCACCGGCAAGAGGATCATCTATCAGGTCTACGAGTATCCAATTCTTGTGGACGCCACTTTCACAGGGAACAAGAAACTCAGAACCCGAACACTAAAGGAAGAAGTGCTTCCCGAAAAGAAGCACATGGTCTTCCTCAGTCCGGAAATGGAAAAACAGTACGTTGAAAAACTGCGGGAGTACTGCCAGAAGAAGGGCTACAGCAACATAGGCATCCAGCACCGAACCGAGGTCATCGGCGAGGGAGAGGCAACGCTGCACTTCACCATAGAGGAAGGCAGCCGAACCAAAATCACCGAAGCGTATATAGACGGGAACTACCTTTTTACCCATGAGCAGGTTTTCAAGAAGATTCGCAGCAAGCCCAGTTGGTTTATCTTCACTCGGCGCTACAACAAGGCGCAGATGGATACGGACTTGGCGACCATAGAGCAGATGTATCGGGACAACGGCTATCTCGACGTCAAGGCAACAGCCACCGAACCCGAGCCTTCCTACAAACGAGGCGGAGTCTCGATCAACATTCATGTTGAAGAAGGAGATCAGTACGCTGTTGGCAAGATTCGTTTGGAGGGAAACACCCTCTTTGGAGAGGATGAAATCCGGCAAGCGATGCTGACCGACCGCGGGCAGGTATTCAACCAGTCGCAGTTCGTCAAGGATCTTGAAACGGTGCGGGATTTGTATCGGGATCAAGGTTACATTCTTGCACAGATTCAGCCCCGACTGGACAAGGATGAGCAGAACGACGTCGTTGATGTCACGCTCTCCATCAGTGAGGGATACTTGATCTTTCTGGGCAACGTCATCGTCCAGGGCGTAACCACATTCGATGACGGCACTCGCGAAGCCATCGGTCTGAAGACCCGCGATCACGTCATCCTGCGCGAGATTCGCATGTCGTGGGATGAGCGGATCGCTTGGAAGAAGGTTGGAAGCGATCCTTCCGTATACGAGCAGAAAGACGACGTCGCGCAGGAGCGCGAAGAGCCTTATGTCTTGGACTGGGGCGAAGTAAAGAAGAGCAAGAGACGGTTGGAGAACTTGGGTTTCTTCAAGAAAGACCGAGTTGAGTTTGAGCCTCAGTTGACTGAAGATCCCGAGATGATGGACTTGCTGGTACGGCTTGAGGAGCAGCATACCGGCAACATCTCATTCGGAGCCGGATTCAGCACTGAATACGGGGCGTCTCTGTTCTTCGGCCTGTCAGAGAAGAACCTCTTTGGTCGCGGACAGGCGCTGGATCTCAGCGGAGAGATCGGCAGCCGACGGCAGTCGTTCCGAATTGGCTTCACAGAACCTTATTTGTTCGACAGCGATTACTCCTTTGGTGCGGATCTCTACAACACAACGATTGAGCGATTCAGTGGACGTGATTTCCAGGAGAATCGCAAGGGTGGATCCATTCGCATCGGCAGACAGTTCTGGGAGCACTACACGTGGTATGTCCGCCTGAAACACGAAGCGGTCAAACTGGATGACGTCTTCTACGGCGGCGGGCGTGTGGTCACGGAGGAAATGCCTCCCGAGTATGAGGAACTCTCCACCAAGGTCAACAGTCTGACTCTGACTTTGGTCAAAGACACTCGCGATTTATTCCAGGCACCGACGAAGGGCTACAAGAATCTCGTGTCGCTGGAACAGGCGGGCTTCGGCGGAACTCCGTTCACAAAGGTCAAGGCCGAGACTTCGTGGTACACAAAGCTCACCCAGAAGATGGTGCTTGCCGTCAATGGTGAGTTGGGAGCGATTGGGGAGTTCAGCGACGAGATCCCGCTTTCGGAACGTTTCTTCCTGGGTGGCGCAGAGACCGTTCGTGGCTATGAGTACGGCACAATCAGTCCGGTAGACTTCATCAGTTACTGGCGTGATGACCATGGCCTCTACCTCGATCGCCGTGATGTGCGCGTCGGCGGTGAGGAGATGATGCTTCTGAAGACGGAAGTGCGCTATCCCATCACCGATATCATCGAAGGGGTTGTGTTTGTGGACGCAGGCGGAACCTGGCGTGAACTTGGCGACTTCGACACCGGAGTCATCCGTTACAGCACGGGCTTGGGTCTTCGAATTCAGCTGCCCATCGGAGCAATGATCCGTTTGGACTATGGTCACGCGCTGAACCCGGACGAGTACCAGGACACACAGCCTATCCATTTCTCGTTTGGGCATTCGTTCTAGAACCAGGTGCATGAAGGTTGCCGACATGACCGTTCGCACTGAGCAGATCTGCACCTGCTGAGCAACTCAGCACCTGCGGTTGAGCGGAATAAGACCAATCTATTGACGCCTGCTCTGTGAACGACAACTCTCCTTGGACTGAGTGTCACTGGGATGTTTGTGTTCTGGAGCGTCCTTTCTCAGGAATGGGATGGGTCATGCACGGGATGTATCCTCAGGAACGAAAGGAGCCTCGCCATGGCAGTGAAACTCGCTATCCACGGAGGACCCAGAACCATTGAGGTCGGACGCATCCAGCCTTGGCCACCCATTGATGACACAGATCGACAATTCGTCCTCAAGTCTCTGGAATCCCACCGTCCAAGTTTCGGCCCCAACTGCGAAGCACTTCAGGAAGAGTTCGCCACTTGGAATGGCAATCGGTTTGCCATCGCGACCAATTCGGGGACTGCGGCTCTTCACATGGGCGTTGCTGCTTGCGGATGCGGTGCAGGGGATGAAGTCATCGTTCCCGCTTACTCCTGGTCCTCCTCGGTAACTTGTGTTCTTCATCACAACGCAATTCCCATATTCGTTGATATTGACTGGGAGACGATGAACCTGGACGTGGATCGGATCGAAGAGGCCATTACACCCAGGACAAAAGCAATACTGGTTGTGCATCTCCACGGCCTTGTTGCGCCTATGGACAAGATTCTCGCCATCGCCGAGAAGCACGGACTGAAGGTAATCGAGGATGCTTGTCAGGCTCATGGAGCCCGTTACAAAGGCAAGAAAGCGGGGACTTGGGGACATTGCGCGGCTTTCAGCTGCAATCACAACAAACTGATGTGTGCTGGAGACGGTGGGCTTTTCGTGACCGACGATCCAGCCATTCATGCACAAGCCCAGATGCTCTGGTCATTTGGCGAGACACGCACTCCTGTTCAGGATCGGGATTATCACGCTTATGCTCTGGGCTGGATGTACCGCATGAATGACCTGACCGCGGCCTTTGGCAGAGCACAACTTGCCAAGCTCCAGAGTTATCTCGATCAAATCCAGGAAAATGTTGCCGTTCTTCAGGAAGGTCTCAAGGGCGTTTCGCATCTCATTCTCCCGACTGTTCCGGACTACTGCCAACACAACTGGTACAACTACGTCTTGCGTTTCGACATGCAGTCTCTCGGGCATGAAGAACACCCACGTGCCTTTCGCGATAGAATCGTCCGTGCCTTGGGCGCAGAAGGGATTCCAACCTCGGCATGGCAACAATTCATCCTTCCCGCAATGACAGTCTTTCAGGCCAGAAACGCGTATGGACGAGGGTGCCCTTGGGAGTGTCGGAGTTCTTCACAGGCAGATTACTCTCCAGATCTCTTCCCTGTCTCCCAGAAGCATTGCGAGACTCACACGTGCCTTGTCATGGCACTTCGCCCACCGAACGGCACTGACATTGCCAGGCTGCTGGCGCAGGGTATACGAAAAGTGATGGAGAATGTCGCTCAGTTGGAAGATTAGGTGTACGCTGCAGCGTTTCTCTGCAGAGGAGAAGAATCATGTCACTGCACGCAGGATTTTCGGAGATTGACATCACGCCTCCGCTGGGGACTCCCATCGCAGGTTGGATCAAGGAGATTCTCTCCACCGAGATTCTCGATCCCCTTCAGGCCCACGTCGCTGTTTTTCAGACGGAGCAGGATGCAGTGGCGTTCGTTCAGCTGGATGTTCTTTCGGTTGGGCATTCAACCTCCAACGCGATTCGGAAATCAGTGTTTGAAAAAACGGGATTTCCTCCTGATCGGATCATGGTCTGTGCCACGCATACTCATGCGGGACCACCCATCTCCTCCCTGGGGATGGTTCACCAGGAGAATGCCTGCATCCCGCAGATTGCTGCAAAGGTAACAGCAGCCTTTGAAAAGGCGTTTGTTCAGAAGCAGCCTGCTGAGATCGGGACTGGAAGCTGTTCTGAATTTCGCGTCGCTCATAACCGAAGGGTTGTTCTGAGAAACGGAACCGTTCGAACACACGGCAATTTCAACCAGCCGGATGCTCTCTTCATTGAAGGTCCCATCGATCCTGAAGTGGCCGTGCTCGCCGTTAGGAGCAAGGACGGCCAACTCCTGGGAACAATCGTCAACTACGCCTGCCATCCGACACATCACGGCTCCGCTGGCAAGATGACGGCTGGCTATCCGGGTGTTCTTTCGCGTGAGATGAAGGCACGTGGGTGTCCAGTCACACTCTTCCTGAACGGAGCGGCAGGGAATCTCCACACCGCAGATCCAACCAGCGGTGGTAAGGACATGCCCATGGAAGAGGTAGGGCTCTATTTGGCGGAGGATGTGACGAAAGTCATCGAGACGATGACATTTCGAGATACTGTGCGAGTCGCGTCCAAGTCTGAAATCGTTGCACTCCCCTTCCGCAATCTGACGGAAGCTGAAATGAGTGGAACAACTCGTGGAGCACAGCGGTTCATCGATCCCACGCTGTATGACGAGGCCATCCCCGCCTTTGCCGAAGAGATCAGGAGGCGGGGAATGCAGCGTACGGAGATTCAGGTCCATTGCCTGGAGGACTGCGTCTTCGTGGGTATTCCGGCAGAGTTGTTCTGTGAGCTGGGCTTGCGGATAAAGATGGGCGTTCATCCACGGAAGGCATTTGTCTGCGCCTATTCAAATGACATGGTCGGATATGTCCCTCCCCAAGAGGCATTTGGAAAAGGTGGTTACGAAACCACTTTCTTTCGCAGCAATTTCCTCGCCCATGAGGCAGGAGACATGATCGCCCAAGCTGCCATAGATATTGCAAAGGCCGTCTGACCAGTCGGTTTGAGGCAGTCTCAAGTCGCCCAAACACCAGTACCTCACCCCTAAGTCTTTTGCTGAGCCGTCGGATAGCCGTTGATGATTGACACGCTGCATCCTTCGGGTCTACACTCACCGGTAGTTCAGTTGGCACGGCTTTATCTGTACGAAATCGAGGAGATTGACGATCGTCGCCGTGGTCTCCTGGTGACACAAAGTCCAAAAGGCACGTATCTTTTATTGAGCAAGCGTCCGAAGGAGTGGGCATAGCCCACGTACCTGCAGGCGTTGGCCTGCTCGGAAGCAAGAAGGGAGAGGAACTGATGAGTTACCCAACACGTTTCGAGTTTGCACACCTGCGTCTTCTGGCTCTTGTAGCGGCTGTCACTTGTGTGTTTGTCTTGCCCAACCACACTTTCGCCGTGGCGACGGGAGAAAGTGAGACCAACGGCTCAATGGATGTTTCCGTCCTCAAAGATGGGAAATGGATCAAGATCGGCACACCTGCCTACGGAAAGGATCCTGAGCAGAAGATTCTTAGCGTATCCGATCTGGCGCTCTCGGGGCAGATTCAGGTCAGGATTCAACATACCGGCGAGACTGCGGCGCACATTGATTGGGTTTGTTTGGATGATCACACACCGGTTCGGGTTCAGTCCTCAAAGGAAGACGAGGCTCTGGCTCTCAAGAAACTGGCACAACGGGATTTTGATGTGATAGACGTCCGAGACAGAACGATCACTCTGGACATCGCTCTCGGCAAAGAGAAAGCGGATCGTCTTTCACTGGTCGCTCGAATCGAGCCCGATCCTATCGTCGGTGCGCCGTTCAAGTTCCCGCTTGAGAACGCTTGGTGTGACATAACGGAGGATTCCCACTTCTATACCTACTCCTTCGGAAGCTGCCAGGGTGCTCTGACTCTCGATGGTGAGATCAACGATGAAGGCCTTGGTGATCCTTTCTTTCAGGAGTATTCGGTGTGCGGGACAGGACACCCATCCGACTACACACTCGGTTGGGTTCGCAACGACGATAAAAACCTCTATGCCGCCATCGAGTTTGTACCGGACAACACTTACGACGGAGACAAGGACTACACCGAAATCTACGTCAAGACGAAATCGGATGTGAAGAAGTTCCGCGTTTCCGTGCCCGAGCAGAAGTGGGGAGTGCCTGGTTTTACCTACACCGAGCGTGTTTCCTACCAACACAAAGTCTATGAGTACGCCATTCCATTGGCGGAGATCGGGATGGAGGATATCCGACTGGGAGACCCGATTCTTCTGGCTTTTTCGGCGTACGGAACCG
>JAKQFZ010000553.1 GCA_029558215.1 Candidatus Omnitrophota bacterium | reverse complement strand
CGTCTTTGGCATAGAACCGTGCCCAGTGATCCAGCACCGGCGCTCGGGGAGTCTCCGGGTTGTCGGTATAGAGATAATACTCCATCGCTGTCGGATCAGCCCGCTCAAAAACCTGCATCGGCAGGCTCATCGCTGCCATTTCATCGGACGGCTCACCCTCACCACCGTAGAGCGCCTTCTCAGGACTGGGAATGGCAACCTCGTCCACAACACCGTTGGGACTCTTCAATTGCACGATCATCGTATCGGAATCCAGAACAGCGACTTTGCCATCCACGGCCAAACGCAACCATCGTGTCCCTGCTTCGAGTACTTCTGTGGCATCTGACACAATGTTGAAGAGATTCTCGCCTTCATAGGCCTGAATGTAACCATAGTCCGCAGGGTCGGCAGCCTTTGCCTGCGCCTCGGTCAAGCCAAACGCTGAACGGTGCGCCATCAAAAGTGCCTTGGGATCACGGCAGATCACCAGATAGTTTTCCGCTTCATCCGTCGTCACGGGATCATCGGGAAGAATCAGTGTCCCGTTGGGAATCCTGAATATGCCTCGTTTGCCTTCGCCACCCGTGATGATCTCCCAACCGGAGAGATCGATCGGATACGGGCTCTCGGCAAGATTGATCAATTCGACATACTGAAGATCAAGACTCGGCTCAGTCTTGGTCTTTCGCCAACGAATAAGCTCCATATAGTCCAAAGCCACTCTTGTTTCGTCTGGTTCTTCAGGCGGCGTACTCTCATCTTCCCCCAGCGTCACCCTGACTTTCAACGTACAGTCCGAGCCAACTTCCACGGTCTGATCTTCAGCGTCGGCAGTCTTCATCGCTGCGGAAAGACCAGTGCCAAAGTCGAAGTCCGCAGTCCTGTCCAGTGTCTGAATCTCAATCTTGTCACCGAAGGATATATCAAACCAATCAGACCCGCCGGGTGGCTGGTAGAGTACGACTCTGTACTCTCCAGGCGGGATATGAGTAAAGTCCCACTGATGAACCAAGTCGCCGCCCGTTGTTGTACGCTGCGCTTCATAGTATTCTGTATCGTTGGCACTGGGTTTCCGCGTCCAGTCATCCGTCGGCTCGCCCTGATTCTCCTCCAGCTGCAGCCTGATGATCGGATAGGCAGCCACTTCGTTGATTCGGATGGCTTCAACGCCCCGAATACTGGTCAGAGCGCCAGGTTCATCAAAAAAGGTCTTACCATAGGGGTGTTCCTCGGTAAACGAGTCACCCGATGATCCGGTGGGATCGAAGAAAGTGGCATCGTAAACCATTCGAGATGTCCAGAGTGTGAAGCCGTCTATCAGCGTCGGATTCATCCCTTCGGTCATCTTGCCACCAGCGACGCTGGCATCATAGATAAAGGGACGATAGTAGGGATGACTCGCCAGGAAACTCCGGATGCCGTCATACTCGGACTTCTCAGGAACATCGCACAGGGGCGGTTCATCTATGCAGTCCAGAAGGTTGGCCCAGAATTGAAGTTCCGGACCGTCCTCATCATACTTGCCGTCTTCATCATCGTCGAAGGCAACGATGTACGTCTCTCCAACCTCATCCACCATGCCGTCGCCATCATTGTCTACTCCGTCACCGGCGGCGTTGTCCCTGGCTCGCTGAACTTCTCGATCCTGGAGATCTGCCCCACCGTCATTGTCATCGTCTTCGCCATCACGTCCGGGCATGGGGTCATTTGAGCCGTTGGCTTTCCCCGGGGGATCCTCATTGACTCCCCATTCGGGATCGTAACGCCTCTCCCCATCTGCATTGAAGTCTCCATGATCCCCCATCCATCCGTCCCAGTCGCGGTCGCTTTCTTTGGGAACCAAAGATGGGTATCGGCCATAGAGCGCAGCCTCATACTCCTCATAGGCGTCCAGGAAATCATCCAACAGACTCGAATCCATGTCTCTGGCCAGTTCCGGCAATGGCCAGGCACCCGCCCAGAAGTCCGGCTTTTGAGTCTCCGTATCCCCATCCCAGTCGCTGTCCGGTCGGCCGTTGCGGTTCAGGTCAAAAAAGAACTCCTTCCCCTTCTGTTTGATCGTCCAGTCCCGGTCATCATCCAGACTCAAGGGATACAGATATCGAACGTTGTTGGGAAACGCCAAAGGCTCAAGTTTCGGCTGCGGCGAGTCCGGATTCTCAAGTGTGGTGGCAATGGAAGTCTGCCTCTTATCCTGAACCGAATCCAGGAACAGTTTCAATGGAGTGTATGGATTCAGCATATTCGGCGCGAGAAACCGCCGACTGAGAGTATCGTTGTCTTCTGAGAAGAAAGCCGGCCCATAGATCGGAGACCGCGACCTGACCGTAACAATTGGCTTCAGTGCCTCATAGACATCCTCAAGGGTCTTTCCGGACATCAGAAGACTCGAGACGCCAGCTGGATTGGACAGGATGAACTCCCGAAAGTCGTCCAGCATCTGCCAAGGCTGATCGTCACCCAAACCGGACTCGGTGGGGTCGTCCACCTCTTCTCCCGGCTCGTCAATATCACCGTCACCATCGTTGTCCAGACCATCGCCTGGAAGATAGATGTTTCTCTGAATGGACGATTTGCCCCAAGGCCTTGTCACACTCCAGAACTCTTGATTCGGTTGCCTGGGAAAACCAAAGAAGATTTCCGTTTCATCGTCACAGAACTGGAGCGAAGAAGCACTCCAGTCTTCACTTGCCGTCTGTGTTGGACTCTGACGCGCCTCATCAAGACCGTTTCCCACAACACCTGAAAAGAGCGTGTAAGAGCGCCCCTCTTGCTCCATTCGGGTCTTGGTGATATGCACAAAGAAATCACCGTTGGTGTTCTGGTCATCCTTGCCAGCTACACCCGGTTGCTCGTCTTCTCCATAGCGGCGCAGAACGATTTCGGCAGCCAGATCCTGAAAACGCTGCAAGACACCCACGCTCACCAGATTCGCCGAAGGAATCATCCGGGCAGCAAGTGCCATCCCAAGATCCAGTTCCCAGGTTCCCAAACCCTGATGATAGCTGAACTGCGGATCGAGAGAAAGGTTTCCCGCCAGATTGATGTTGATCTTCGAGGACTCATCCTCGATACCCACGCTGTCACCATCGTTGTCAATGCCAAGTCCTTCCGGATAGACTCCCCCGCCGAGCGGACTGACATCAAGACGGTCTTCGTCTATGCGTCCATCCTCATCGTCGTCCAGAATGTAGTCATCATTGAAAAGCCTGTTTCGTCCCCCACCAGACAGAAGAAAAGGCTGCTCATCGCGATCCTCATCCACCAAACCGTCCAAGTCATCATCTCTGTCCTTGATGCCCGGAACTCCATCGTCAGAACGGTCTCCTTCCGGATCCTCGTCCACGCCAAGCCAGAACCAGCGATTGCGTTGGAGATCCATCTGGATGCGGCGAATGTCAACGGAATGCTCTCTCAAAAAACCCGAGATGCCCCAGTACCAGGAACTGACACGGGAATCATAAGCACCACGCCGCGTCACCGGTACCGTTCCATCGGAAGCAGGAAATCGGCTCAAGTCTCTTGACGGGTTGCGAATTTCTTCGAAAAGATAACCTTCATCACCCGAGAAGGGAATGCCATCCAAACCCACCTTGTCGTCAACCAACACCCCTTGTGCCAGCTGAATTCCCGAGTTGGAGACGGCATCAACCTTTGCCATTGTCTTTCGAGAGACCGATGTCATCTCCTCGAGTCTCATGCGCATGGTGAAGGCAATACCCAGGACGGCAAACACGGCCAGCACTCCCAGAACGGTCATCAGCGCGTAACCGCCCATAGGTCGAGAAATCTGATCTCTGTTTCTTGTGCTTGCCATCTCTTTCATTCTATACATCTTAGCCTTCACAAATCGTCAGTCTCGTCAGTCCTTTTCAATATAGACCCGCGTCTGAAGCATAACGGGCAGAAACCGGTCGTCGGGATGCTCCATACCATCCTCATATTCCCGAACCAGCGGTTTGTCCCCAGGTTGCACCCAGAGCGTGATCTGAATCAACTGTGGCAGACCGTCCCGACGCGCCATCATCTCCTGGAACTTGTCACCGGTCGGTGGCTCAGAGGAGTCACCACAAACAAACTGCCTGAACGGTGTCGAGAAGATGAGATCCTGTTCTTCGTTGGAGAGGAAGAATGTCTCGTTGTTGTTGTAGTAGTACTTGGCATAGGTCTCGTCACTCTCAAAAATCGGGTACTGAAGAGGCAGATTCGGGTTCAACGGAAGCCTCGGTCTCAGGTCTTCGTAGCTGGGTGCTTGTGAAGAGGGATCTGCCAGCGCGTCAAGATAGCGCAATAGATAGTTGCTATTGCTGTACTCATCGTGCAGCCGCATGGCATAGAGACAGGACTCCGCCGCCGAATGCCACTCAGGCATCCCTTCAGACCATCTTCGAGTGATGTACGGACTTTCACTCCAGTAAGGCGTCTCATTGTACGTCCAGCCCGCGTCATCATCGTTGCACTTTGTAGACCAATCATAGGTGAAGAACTGAAAGTCCACTCCCCAGATATTCTCACACACTGTTGACCACTCGAAGTTTTCACTCTGAACGTCAAGGACATCGAATACCGGCGTTTGATAGCCTGTCTTCTCAGGCTTGCCAACACCCCG
>JAKQFZ010000527.1 GCA_029558215.1 Candidatus Omnitrophota bacterium | reverse complement strand
TGTCGGGTCTGTTTGTGAATGGTCCCAGTGGCGTGGGTCGAGGCGGCATCAGTCGAGCGGACGACCGAGAGATGACGCGGGTGCTCGAACAGGGTGCTGCGTGGGCAGTGAAATCCGGTTATGGTGTTGCTCAGGATTTGGAGCGCACAGAGGACAACGGGTGTCTCAGACCTGCCGATCCGGCAATGGTTTCCAAAGAAGCGCGCAAACGCGGGCGCGATCAGTTGGGCACTCTCGGCGCGGGAAATCACTTTCTCGAAATCCAGGTTGTGGACGAAGTCTACGATGCCAAAGCTGCTGAAGCGCTTGGTCTTCAAAAAGGGCAAGTCACCGTAATGATTCACTGCGGATCGCGTGGTCTGGGACATCAGGCATGCACGGACTCAATCAATCTGATGCGACGTTCTCGCAACAAGTTCAAGTTTGATCTTCCGGATGCCGAGCTGGTGTGTGCGCCGGTGTCTTCCGATGAGGGGCAGGAGTACCTCAAAACCATGAATGCAGCGGCGAACTTCGCCCTTGCCAATCGTCAGTGCATCATGCATTGGGTCAGGGAGACGTTCGAACAGATCTTTGGCAGAGGATGGCAGAAACTCGGGATGACTCTTGTCTATGATGTCTCCCATAACATCGCCAAGATTGAACAGCACCGCGTTGGATCGGTCGAAAAGGAACTCTGCGTTCACCGGAAAGGTGCGACTCGGTGTTTCCCTGCAGGGCATCCTTCTGTTGTGCCCTGCTATCGAAGTCTGGGTCAGCCGGTGATTGTGCCTGGAAACATGGGAGACGCCTCCTATGTGCTTCTGGGACAGCCGGAAGCCCTGCTCAAAAGTTTTGGATCCACTTGTCACGGTGCAGGTCGGGAGATGAGCCGCAACCAGGCGATCAAGGCCGGTCGTGGGCGATCCATTGAGCATGAGTTGGGAGAAAAGGGGATTCAAGTTCGCGCCCACAGCCGCGAAACGCTCTCCGAAGAAATGCCCGAAGCATACAAGAACATAGACCAGGTTGTCTCCGTTGTGGAGGGAGCAGGTCTCTCGTCCAAGGTTGTCCGCTTGAAACCTGTCGGTGTCATCAAGGGGTAGCAGACGCCTTGCACGCCTCTTTGTCGTCACTGATCAGGGCTGTATCTTCGATTCCACTGCTGCGCAAAGAGCAGAACATCCATCGAATCAGTTCTCCCGTCGTCGTTGAGATCGGTCTGCAGGTTTCCAAGCCTGCCGAGATTTGACAGCAATGTCAGCAGATCCATTCCGTCCACCCTGTAGTCACCATTGAAATCCGCGGACTTCATGGTTGGAATTGGTGTCGGTGTTTCCACTGGGGTTGTCAATGGGGTGTCTGTCGGTGATAAGGATTCTGTAGGCGTTGGTGTTGCGGCAGACGTCGGTGAATCGGTTGGAGTCATCGTTGGCGTTTCGGTCGGCTGCAGTGTTCCCGTGGGCGTGTGGGTGGCCGTGAAAGTGAAGGTGTCTGTGGGTGTCGGAGTCGGTGTATCCGTTGGCGTACTGGTGAAGGTGGATGTGTGAGTGGGGGTTTCCGTTGGAGTAGTCAACGGGGTGTCAGTCGGCAGCAGTGTTCCCGTTGGCGTGTGGGTGGCCGTGAAAGTGAAGGTGTCTGTGGGTGTCTGTGTCGGTGTATCCGTTGGCGTATTGGTGAAAGTGGATGTGTGAGTGGGGGTTTCCGTTGGAGTATTCGACGGGGTGTCGGTCGGCAGCAGTGTTCCCGTTGGCGTGTGGGTGGCCGTGAAAGTGCATGTGTCCGTGGGTGTCGGACTTGGCGTGTAACTGGGTGTGTAGGTGGGTGTGTCTGAAGGTGTAACCGTCGCTGTGTGTGTTGGAGTATGAGTTGGAGTGAACGTGTAAGTTGGAGTCTGACTTGGTGTGTTGGTAGCCGTGTTTGACGGCGTGCTTGAAGGAAAATCTGTTGGTGTGTACGTTGGAGTATGGGTTGGGGTGAACGTGTAAGTTGGCGTCGGTGTCGGCGTGTTGGTGAAAGTGAACGTGTCTGTCGTCGTCTGTGTCGGAGTATAGGTTGGTGTGCTGGTGGGTGTGTCTGTAGGAGTGTCACTTGGTGTATCGGTTGGG
>JAKQFZ010000519.1 GCA_029558215.1 Candidatus Omnitrophota bacterium | reverse complement strand
GGAGGATTCATGAGAGAGATGATGAACTTCCCGGGGGCTGAGGATTTCATGCAGCGCAGGAGAGAAGAGTTCTCAGGACAAGGTGACGGGGGACGTTGGCAGCCCCGCGGTGGTGAAGGGGGCTTCGGGGGCGGTCAAGGTCGCTTTGGTGGCGGCGGAACGACGGGCAGAGGACAGGGGGGGGTTGGTGGCGGCGGTGGGCAGGGAGCTCCTGGTGGAGGCCAGAGAGGGTCACGCTAGGCATCTGAAGTCACAGAAGGATTTCGTTCTTCCGAATGCAGGCCTCGAAGTGGGGCATTCGGTGCCTGTCTCCCGTGCCAGCCGGAACGCATTGGCAGAAAAAAACGTCATTTTGTGAACTATTTCCCAATAATCTGCGTATATACAGAGTGAGTGTATCGAATGTCGGCACGGGCAGAACGACATTCATCTGATTTGGGAGGTATTTCGATGCCACAGCACACTGAGAAGAGCGGTTTCACACTGATCGAACTGCTCATTGTCGTCGCAATCATTGGGATTTTGGCCGCCATAGCCATCCCAAACTACATGAACGCTCAGACCCGAGCGAAGGTCGCGCGAGCAAGCGCCGACATGAAGACTGTCGTAACGGGAGTGGAACTGTACCAGGTTGATCGCGGTGGGTGTCCCACGTACCACTATGGGCAGGGCAACTCGCTTCCCGGGGCCTTGGAGTTCTTTATTGGCGGTTCGGTCAATGCTTTTGCTGACAGCCCCCCATTCGATGGGAGAAATCCTCTGACGACTCCGGTAAACTACATTGCCTCATATCCGGATGATCCCTTCGCGGGTGGCAGAAGAATCTCTCCTGAGACAAACCAGTACCACTATGTCAACTGGCCTTACGCTATCGAGAAAGTTGGATGGCCTGTGTTCTCAGATCTTCACAGGGAGTATGGTGCGTACCGCTTGCACAGCCGTGGCCCCAATCTCATCGGACCCGAGACAGGCATTCCTTACGATCCAACCAATGGAACCAACAGCGATGGGGACATCATCTACTCGCCCAAGACGGGCTTTGCTGTCAAGGACATTTCATATCTGGATCCAAAGAACCAGTAGACTGCGTTCCATCAGATACTGATGATACCGAGAGGCTCTCTGTCCTTCCATGCGCCTCGCGTGAAGTCAGGGAAATCCAGAGACCGGCTTCGTCGGGCTATGGAACGCTCACTCAGCGCGGAGATGGCGCTCCACGCGGCGGCATCGTAGACATCCATGTCAGTGGGAGTTCCTTCTCGAAGAGACTGAACCAAGCGGTAGTCTTCGATGTAGTCCATTCCCCCGTGGCCGAATCCTCTGGACTTGTCTGCAAGGGCTTTCCAGATCGGATGATCGTACTGCTCCCGATACGCGTCGAGAGGCTCCCAATCATGGCCCGCACTGCGTCCCTGAATATGAATCAGTTCCTCAGGGTACTTCCGAATGATGCCCTTGGTGCCTTGGACGAGAATGTTGCGGCTGTAGGGTCGCGGTGAATCGGTATCGTGGGTAATGACGATCGTCTCCCCGTTGACTGTTCGGATGAGCGTGATCACGACATCACCCAGAGCGTACTCCTGTCTCGCCAGCGGACTATCAGCTCCAAATTGATCCGAGGCATACAACTGGAGTCCTCTTGACTTGGAACTCATGGAGACGAGCGTTTCGAATTGATTACCTCGGTTGATGTTCATACATTGTGCGACTGGCCCGATGCCGTGTGTGGGATACAGATCGCCGTTGCGTTCGATTGAATGCTTCAGTCGCCATTGCCCCTCATAGACATTCGTGAGTTTGTGCCGACGCAGATCATGAAGGTAACCGCATTCCGCATGGATGAGCTCACCAAGAACACCTTGGCGAACCATGTTGAGGATAAGCATCTCCGTTCGGTCGTAGCAGCAGTTTTCCATCATCACGCAGTGTCTATGCTGCTTCTCGGCGGTTTCAACCAATTCCCAGCATTCCTCGAGTGTCACCGCAGCAGGAACTTCTGTGGCAGCGTGTTTGCCATTCTGCATCGCGGCAACACAGACGGGAGTGTGCCATTCCCAAGGCGTGGCGGTATAGACCAGGTCGAGTTCTTCTTCCGCGCACATGCGCTTGAAATCCAGAGTACCCCGAGAATAGCCCTTCGGACGGGGTTGGCCGGCATCCTCGACCAGCTTCTGGACTCGAGCAACCTTTGCCTCGACAATATCGCAGATCGCGCAGAGTTGAACTCCTTCAATGTTCAACAGATTGCCTACGTGGGCGGAACCCATGTTTCCGACTCCCACGAAACCAACCCGAACCGGCCGACCGGCCGGAAGGGCACCTGGGGCGAGAAACGTTCCCCGCTGCGGTTGTGAAGAGGCGCATCCTGAAAGGCTCAGGCTTCCAAGAGCCACGCCCAATCCTGCGATGCTCCCTGCCCTGAGAAAGTCACGTCGTGTTGTTCTGTGTTCTTGTTCGTCGTGTTTATTCTTCACTCAGTTATCTCCCTTCCTCTGGCATGTCTGCCGCGCCTGCATTGGACGCTTCTTGCTTCGGATAGACCGAACAGTACCACAAAGGTAGCATACAATGGGGTTCAGGATGGCAAGTCTCAGACCTGCCTCTACCCCTTGGGCAAACTCTTCTCGATGGCTTCGATGACAGTGTCCAGAACCTTAAGTCGAGCGAACCATTTGCAGTTGGACTCAACAATTGTCCAGGGCGCATGAGGCGTGCTGGTGCGGAAGAGCATCTCCTCCACGGCTGTCTTGTAGGTGTCCCATCGGTCACGGTTACGCCAGTCCTCTTCGGTGATTTTCCACTTTTTATGCTCCAACTGCTCTCGTTCCTTAAAACGCCTAAGTTGTTCTTCGCTGTCAATGTGGAGCCAGAATTTCAGGAGCACGGTACCGAAATTGGTCAGATGGTGCTCCATCTCGTTGATCTCCCGAAAAGCCCTCTTCCACTCATGCTCAGAACAGAAACCCTCGACCCGTTCGACCAGGACTCGACCGTACCAGGAGCGGTCAAAAATGGCGATGTGACCGGCTTTGGGAATCTGTGTCCAAAATCGCCAGAGATAGTGATGTGCGCGTTCGATATCATTGGGTGCGGCAATTGGAACCACCTCATAACCTCTCGGATCGAGGTTCTGCGTGACCCGACGAATGTTTCCCCCCTTACCCGCCGCATCCCATCCTTCGTACACCAAGACAACAGGAAGACGCTTCACATAGATCTCGTGCTCCAGCTCACGCAGCCGCGCTTGACGCTTCTTGATTCTTTGGTCATAGGTTTCGCGATCCACTTCAACCGAAAGGTCTACGGTATCGAGAACGCTTGCGTCCAAGGCTGCCGGAAGACTGCGTTTTTTGCCTCGCGTCGGTTTTGGTTTTTCCACCGGCTGAGTTTTCTCCATTCTCGACTCCAATGCGGAGACCACAGTGTTGAATATCTTGAGCGTCGCAAATCGCTGATCATGTGATTCGACAACCGTCCAAGGCGCGTAGTCAGAATCACTCTCGGCAAGCATATCCTCTAGCGCCGAGAGATACTTGTCGTACTGTTTGTTCTGTTTCAGATCGTCTGAGGTGACACGCCACTTGGTTGCCGCGGTACCCTGCAACTTTGAGAAGCGCTTTTTCTGTTCCTGCTTCGAGATGTGCAGGAAGAACTTGATGATGACATAGCCGCCATCCGTCAACTGACGCTCGAAGGAACGAATGTCTTCATACGCCTGTTGAAGTTCCGTGCCCCTGAGTCTTCCGCTCATGCGTTCGCTCAGGACATGCCGGTACCAACTGCGGTCGAAGATTGCTATCCTGCCACTGGCGGGAATGCGATTCCAGAATCGCCACAGAAACGGTCTCATGGTTTCTTCGACTGTCGGAGCAAGCGTGCTGGAAACATTGAATCCACGAGGATCCAGGGGAAGGATGAGTTGGTTGATCAGCGTTCCCTTACCCGCTGCACTCCATCCTTCAAAGATGATGATCACCGGAACCTGCATTTCCTTGGCCTTGCGTTGTAGCGCCGGCAGGATCAACTCCAGTTGATCCTTGGCTTCCTTGTAGTCGGCTTTGGAGACTTCTCGCGATAGATCCAGATTGTCCAGCATGGAAACATCCTCCTTGGGTCAACAGACCCTACGATTTCTTTGCGTAGAACGTGCACAAGTCTTTCAGGAAACACTCCTCGCACTTGGGTTTTCTGGCCTGGCAGATCGTTCTGCCGTGCTCACCAATGCGATTTGAAAAAAGAGTCTGCTGTTTGTCTGGGATGATCTTCAGAAGACTCATCTCCATTCGGGTCGGATCTGTCTCTTTTGTCAGGCCAAGACGCTGTGCCACTCGAAGCATGTGCGTGTCCACAATGATTGCAGGCTTGCCGTAGTAGTTGCCCAGAACCACGTTTGCCGTCTTTCTCCCAACCCCTGACAGTGCCGAAAGACTCTTCATGTCCGAGGGAACCTCTCCACCGTACTGCGCCACCAATGCCTGACAACAGTGACGGATTGACTTGGCCTTGTTGCGAAAGAATCCAGTGGAGCGAATTTCGTCTTGGAGGGTTTCCTCATCCGCATCAGCAAACGCCTTGGCGTTGGGATACTTCCGAAAAAGACTGGGGGTCACCAGATTTACTCGAGCATCTGTACATTGGGCGGCAAGAATCGTCCCGATAAGCAACTCCAGGGCATTCTTGAAATTGAGATGACACCGGGCATCCGGGTAGTGTTTCTGAAGCAGCGCCAGAATCTGCTCTACCTTGTGGTCTTTGCTGATCTTTGTCTTTGCAGCCATGCTGTGACCTCCGTCAGTGCCATCGTGTTGATGATATCGCTTCTTTCCAACCATCCTCTTCGCGCCACCGCCACACCGTAGGCGGTGTCCTCAAAACCTTCTTCATCATGAGCGTCGGGACAGATGGCGATACGCACACCCAGGGCTTTCGCCCGTTTGCAGTGAATCCAATCCAGATCAAGGCGGTGTGGGTTGGCATTGATCTCCACCGCAACACCGTTCTCGGCAGCACATTCCAGCACCGCTTCCAGATCAACAGGGTAAGGCTCACGCGCCAGCAGAAGTCTGCCTGTGGGATGTCCGAGCATCGTGACAAAAGGATTTCTCAATGCCTTGAGAATGCGCTCGGTCATTTCTCTTTCGGACAGATTGAAGTTGCTGTGAACCGACGCGATGACGAAATCGAATTGCTCGAGTATGTCATCTGAATAGTCCAGACTTCCATCCTTCAGAATGTCCGACTCAATCCCCTTCAGGAGTCTGAACCCATCCGCACCCTTGTTGACTTCATCTATCTCCCGATGCTGCTCAATGACGCGTTCAGGTTCCAGTCCGTGCGCGTAACGCGCCGATTGGCTATGGTCTGCAATTCCAACGTATTCATAGCCCAGTGATCGTCCGATCGCTGCAATGCGCTCCAGCGTCATCGAACCATCGCTGTAGTTGGAATGCACATGAAAGATGCCACGCACGTCGCCTGGTTCAATCAGCGTGGGAATCTCACCTCGTTCAGCTGCTTCGATCTCGCCGGTGTTCTCACGCAGTTCCGGCGGGATGTACTGAAGACCGAGTTCTTGGAAAAGCGACTGTTCATCCGCGCATTCAATCGGCTGTTCGTCATCCTTAAACAGCCCATATTCGTTCATCTTCAGCCCCATCTTCCTGGCACGGGAGCGCATCTCCGTGTTGTGTTCACGACTGCCCGTGAAGTGGTGAAGCGCATAGGCAAACTGATCCTGTCGAACGACTCGAAGATCGGCGTTGATGCCCGTGTTGAGTACTATGCTGCTCTTGGTTTCCCCATGTCCTGTAACCGTTTCGACTTCAGGATACGCGACGAAATGATTCATCACGGCTTCTGGATTTACGGCGGTGACCAGAATATCAACATCTTTGATCGTCTCTCGTCTGCGGCGCAGACTGCCTGCGATCTCGACCCGGGTCGCGTTCGGACTCTGTCGGATATAGTCGGCAAGTCTCCCCGCCTCGATCAGAGCCATGTCCAGGAGATGTCGTTCCCGAAACTTCTTGAGCCTTTCGATCCCTTCAAGAACTTTCTGTTGCGTCTTTGAGCCAAAACCGGGAAGGGTGACAAGGCGGTTCTCCCGACAGGCATATTCCAGACTCCCCAGAGAGTCCACTCCAAGTTCGGTATAGACCGCACGAACTTTCTTCGGACCCATTCCAGGCACACGCAATATCTCCAGCACTCCATCAGGAATCTCCGATTTGAGTTGCAGGTAGTAAGCAAGTTTTCCCGTCTGAACGAGTTCCGTGATTTTCTCGGTCAGACCAGCTCCAATCCCGTTGACTTTGCCAAGTTCCCCCGACACAACCAACTGCGAAATATCCCTGCCATCCGCTTCCAAGGCACGCGCTGCATTCGAATAAGCGCGCGACTTGAAGGGATTCTCACCCTTCAGCTCGAGCAGGATGGCAATCTCATCCAGAATTGCGATTACAGATTCACGATCCATGAAGAAGCCTCGCGCTATCCAACTGACCTGCCTGGGCGCACAGCCAACGTTCTGGTTGCCGTCCTATCAGAACAGACCGCCCGAATTCCGTCAACTGAAGAGCGTGCTATCGCGTTCGCTCTTCCCGAAGCGAACGACGGTAGTCAATCAGCTTAAGCCGATCCACATGGGTTTTGTCAAAGTCACAGAGAACTGTCATGCCGCCGTGATCGAATCGGCTGTAGTTGATATTGTTCCGCTGAAAAACGACTTCCGTCCTTTCCGGATCAGGAGTGAGTATCGCACAATGCTCCGCCCGCTCCAAAGCAGCCCGATAGCGTTCAATGCGCGGCATGTGGAGAATTGGATGAATAAAAATAGTGTCTCCGGAACTGGCGCTCAAGCGGTAGGCGTTCCAGTAGCCTGAATCGGGCGAATCCAGACTCGTACAGGCTGCGGAGATACCCCTTTCCTTCAGAAAGTCAAGGATCACCTGATCGGTCTCAGCCACCATGGTTGTCCTGATGACAGGATGTGCTTGACGTTGATAGACGCTGACACAGTTTGTCGCAAGAAAGGCGGCGAGCAACAGCCAACCCATCACACGCGAAACGTGACGGATGTTCAGGAAGAGTCCCGCCACCATCAAAGTCATGAGAAAAACAGGATACAGAGCATAGCGCGGTGGGACATAGGAACGGGACTCAACATGTGTGAAAATCAGAAGACCTATCGGCACCGCCCCCGCAAGAAACAGATTCAGAAGACCCAGAGGCTGCTTTCGACGGAGCATCTGAGTGAGATCCAGATAGAAAAGGAGGATCGCCGCCGCATAGACTCCAACGACAAAAACGATAAGGGGGAGTGGCATCGCAAGTCGCTCAAGCGTTTCGGACTGGAGCCCAACAAGGGAGCCACCTGCAATCAGAAGGTGCGACATCAGATGACTCCAAAATCGCGTTGCCCTGTTGATTGCCGTGGTGTTGTAGAGACTCTCTTTCACCAAGACCACAGAGAGCACAGGAAGGTATCCGAGCAGAGTTCCTGTTCCCAACAGAAGTGGCCAAGGCTTTCTGCGTCGCACAGTCGCCCAGATAAGGTAGACGAAGAGAGTGACAGAACACAGTCCAATCAATGTACTGCGGTGCTTCAAAAGCACTGCACTCATCGGGGATCGGTAGGGCACAGTGCCACGGGCAGCGAGCAGACCGATACTGAGAAGGTAGAGGATCCCCAGAGCCCAGTCCGGGAGACCTGTCTCGCAATGCTCAGCCGTATCTAACTGAGTCATCCGACTCCGTCCAGATCGCGTCAGAAGAAGAAGAGGCAGACCTGCAGCGATGAAGAACACCGTCAGTTGGCTCGTCCACCAGGCAATTCCTGTCAACAAGCCCAGACGAAACCAATGGAAACTGGAAACTCTGTCGGTGCTGAGAATGGTTGTCAGAGAGGCAATCCAAAGGGAACCAAGCAAGAGCGTCTCAATGCCACCCCGCGATCGAAGCGTCCAGACGGTGGCGAACTCCGGGGCGAAAACCAAAAGGAGCGCAAACAACACCCAGATTTCCGGGGACCCCCACTTGCGGAGAATCCATCGCCAGATCCAAAGCAATGCGACGCCTTCGAAAATGGCAGTCAGTCGCAAAGCCAGTGGAGTCACTCCGAGAACTGTGACAAAAGGAACCGCGGCAAAACTCTGAAAACTGCCCAGGTAGTCCTGTCCATAGAAGAAAACGGGTAGTTGACCGTGCAAGATGTCGTTGGCCGCGATAAGGACAATGCCTTCGTCGGAGTCCAGCAGACATCTTCCCGAGAGACTCACCCAAAGCCTTTGCGCGATATAGAGCAGAGACATCACAATCGCGCTTGGGATACCCTTCCATGTTGAGAACCGATTCATCGGAATATCATATCATATCTTCTACATTGTTGAGTCGTTTGTGTGCTATCTTGATCCGTGACGGGGGCATTTGAGAGACCGAGTGTCCCCAGCGTACTGCACGGCAACAACAGGGAGGATCTTGTATGTCTCAGGAGAAGCCGAACATCTTGCTTATCACAGCCGACCAGCAGCGCTTCGACACTGCCGGATCAGCCGGGCCTTCGTTCATGAGAACACCGCATTTCGATCATCTCTGCAATGAAGGCGTCTGTTTCACTTCAGCCTACGCGGACTGCCCTTTGTGTGTTCCCTCACGGGTCACAATCATGACCGGTCAGTCGGTATTCACGCATGGCATGTATGGCAATGGTTCGAGTTCCAAAGTCCTGGTACGCGAGCAAACGCTGCCTTCGTATTTGAGGCAATTGGGATATCAAACCGCAGCCATCGGGAAGATGCACTTTACGCCACAGCGCGCACGACATGGTTTTGATGAGATGATCCTGCCCGAAGACTACTATCGAGAAATGATCCGGTCGGGTTGCTTGTCTCAGCCGATGCACCACGGTCTGGGTCAAAACGAACTCTATCCGGCCATGGCAACGGTTCCCGAGAGTCAGACGCTAACATCGTGGACTGCCGAGCAATGTGTTCAGTATATTCGGGAACGTCGAGATCCAACTGTGCCGTTCTTCCTGTGGTGTTCTTTCTCAAAACCGCATCCGCCTCTGGATCCGCCAGAACCGTACTATTCGATGTACCGAAACTCTCCGATTCCCGAGCCTGTGTTTGGAGACTGGTCTGAGGATGATCGTTGTCCCGAAACTTTCAAGCGTTTTCGCCAGAAGCAGGGCTATGATTTGCTGCCGCGAGAGATCATCCGTGAGGCACGGGCAGCCTATTACGGGCTGATCACTCAAATTGACTACAACATGGGTAGAGTTTTTGCTGCGCTTCAGGATCTTGGGCTCTTTGCAGATACGCTTGTGCTTTACACCAGCGACCACGGTGAGTTTCTCGGTGACCATCACACCGGCTCAAAGATATTCTTCCATGAGCCGTCAGCGCACATTCCTTTTGTTCTGCGAATGCCTCACTGTTGGGAAAATCGCTGTGAAGGAACGAAGTCCCGCAATCTTGTCTCACTGGCAGATGTCCTTCCAACATTGCTCGCAGCGGCGGGTGGCAGTGCTCCTGCGGGCGTGGACGGTCAGAACCTTGTTGCACTTTCAAGAGGAGAAGTTGCTCCTGCGCCGTTCTTGATGTCCAGAGGGGAGCCCGGCTGTCAGCAAGTCGGCATCACGGATGGAAGATGGAAGTACATCTACTACACCGAAGGCGCACAGGAACAACTCTTTGATCTGGAGACCGATCCGAAGGAACTCGTCGATCTGGCTGGGAATCCAGGATTCCGAGATGAGAAGAAGAGACTCGGACGGGAGATGATCCAAGCGCTGGAGGGAAAGCAGACCGATCTGATTGAACAGGGGGAGCTGGTCAAGAAACCAATGGGCACCGATGCCGTTCAGGAAAGAAGGAATCGGAGCTGGCCA
>JAKQFZ010000505.1 GCA_029558215.1 Candidatus Omnitrophota bacterium | reverse complement strand
GATTTCTTCTTACGGTATCAACAGACGTTACCTGGCGAACTTTGGCTACCATTGCACACTGCATACGGACACAGAAGCCATCACCTATATCTACGATCTTCTGATTCGGAAACACGGCCTTTCCATTCGCAACGCCTGCACTGCGATGGCTCCTCCTTTCTGGACGCAAATCGAGCGCATGGACGAGCAGGAAAAAGCTAGAGTCAAGGCTATTCGAATGGTTTATGGAGGCGCTTTGCTGAATGGTCCCTTCAGCGTTCTGGTTGGCCACAGCAAGGGGATTGTTGGATTTAACGATCGGACGAAGCTTCGCCCGATGGTCGCGGGTCGCAAAGACCAGATGCTTTTTGTCGCCAGCGAAGAAGCGGCGTTGCGCGAAGTCTGTCCCAGTCCGGATTCTGTCTGGCACGCTGAGGGTGGAGTTCCCATCATGGGTGTTTTTGTCAACTGACCCAAAGAGCGAAGAGCAGAAACCGCTGGTGCTGATAGAGAGGTGTTGAGCGTGCGAAAATGGTTGGTTGAGCCTGATTTTCTCATCGAACGTGATCCGGAGAAATGCATTCAGTGCCAGGTCTGCGTTCGGCAATGTGCCAACGATGTACACCAGCACGATGAAGAAGGTCAGTGTGTTTTCAGCGAGAGCGCCAATTGCGTTGGCTGCCATCGCTGTGCGACTCTCTGTCCCACTGGCGCGGTTGCGATCAAGCATGCTCCTTTGGAGTTCCGCCCCAACGCGAACTGGAACTCGGACGCCATTCGGAGTGTCTACAAACAGGCTGAGACGGGTGGCATGTTGCTGACCGGCATGGGCAATGACCAGCCCAAGACCACTTTTTGGGACAACATGCTTCTGAACGCCAGTCAGGTCACCAATCCCTCCATTGATCCATTGCGGGAACCGATGGAGTTGTTGACTTTTCTTGGACGCAAACCGGACAGCGTTCAGTTTGAACCGTCCTCTGACGGAGAAAAGTCCATCACCGAGATTCCACCGCAGTTGGAAATCCAGATCCCAATCATGTTTGCCGCCATGTCCTATGGCTCGATCAGTTACAACGCCTCTCTTGCATTGGCGCAAGCGGCCGCGGAGTTGGGGACGTTCGCCAATACCGGCGAAGGTGGCTTGCATCAGGATTTTCGCAAGTTCGGCAAAAACCTGATTGTTCAGGTGGCTTCCGGTCGTTTTGGTGTGGATGTGGACTATCTCAACGCGGGACAGGCGGTTGAGATCAAGATTGGCCAGGGAGCCAAACCGGGCATTGGTGGTCATCTGCCTGGCGAGAAAGTGGACGCAGCGATTTCAGAGACCCGTATGATTCCCAAGGGCACCGATGCCATTTCATCTGCGCCGCATCATGATATCTACTCCATCGAGGATCTGCGGCAACTGATCTATGCCTTGAAAGAAGCGACACGATATACGAAACCGATTTCTGTCAAGATTGCTGCGGTACATAACGTTGCTGCCATCGCCAGTGGGTCTGTTCGGGCTGGCGCAGATATCGTAGTCATTGACGGTTTTCGAGGCGGCACCGGAGCGGCGCCCACGATGATCCGAAACCACGTCGGAATCCCCATCGAGTTCGCCTTGGCTTCGGTGGATTCCCGGTTGCGTGAAGAAGGGATACGCAACCAGGCTTCTCTGGTCGTGAGTGGGGGCACACGGTGCAGCGCCGACATTGTCAAAGCGATTGCCCTGGGTGCGGATGCGGTCAACATCGGACAGGCCGCCTTGGTGGCAATGGGTTGTCACATGTGCCAGAAGTGCTACACCGGGCGATGCAACTGGGGTATTGCAACGCAGGATCCCTATCTGACCAAGAGACTCAATCCCAAAGTAGCTACACGGCGTCTCATCAACCTCATGCGTGCCTGGGCACTGGAGATCAAGGAGATGATGGGAGGCATGGGTGTCAACGCCATCGAAAGTCTGAGGGGCAACCGTGAGCACCTTCGTGGCATCGGGCTGACGGACAGGGAACTAAACATCCTGGGTATCAAGGCTGCAGGAGAGTAGGTTCGATGAAGAGAATAGTTGCCAAAGAGGATGTCTGTCTGGGCTGTCGTTTGTGCGAAGTCCATTGTGTCGTTCAGCACTCCAAGTCCAAGCGGATTGTCAAAGCATTTCGGGAAGGCAAAGACACCATTGTTCCAGGTGTTACTGTTGAGGAGTCCGGTTCCGTCTCCTTTGCAGTGCAGTGTCGGCATTGTGAAGAGGCACCATGCCTTGAGGCTTGCATGACAGGCGGAATGCATCGAGATCCACAAACCGGAGCAGTGCTGAATGATCCCGATAAATGCGTCGGATGCTGGATGTGTATCATGGTTTGTCCAGTAGGTGCAATTCAGCGAGGACTGGATCGCAAGGTTGCCTCAAAATGCGATCTCTGCATTGGTCGTGATACGCCGGCCTGTGTCGCCAACTGTCCGAACGAGGCGTTGATTCTGGAGGAGGATTGACATGGAGCCACACTGCCCATTTCTGATCATCGGCAATTCCGCCGCGGCGGTTGGAGCGATCACCGGAATCCGAGAGGTTGATCCCCAAACACCGATTACGCTGATTGCCAAAGAGCCTCAGCACACCTATTCCCGACCTCTGATCTCCTATCTGCTGGGTGGGAAGGTAGACGAGTCCAAGATGCCCTACCGTTCCCCCGCATTCTATGCTGAGAACAAGATCACTCCAATCCTGGGTTCTGAAGTGATCCGAGTTGATCCGGAGAATCATTTTGTGCAAGCCAAGAACGGCGAAAGATACGGATTTGGCAAACTTCTCATCGCCACCGGTGGCAACCCGATTGTTCCAAGAGACATCGAAGGCATTCAATCGCAGGGGGTCTTCACCTTTACCACTTGGGATGATGCCCAGAATATCCAGAGCCACATCGAGCGATGTGGAGTCCGTCGAGCGCTCATCGTCGGCGGAGGACTGATCGGGCTGAAGTCACTTGAAGCGCTGATGGCTTTAGGGATTCAGACAACTCTTGTCGAACTGTCGCCAAGAGTGCTCAGTGTGACCTTTGACCAGACGGCCTCCAACATGGCACAGGAGACACTGCGCAAAAACGGTGCAGAAATACACTGCAACACGACAGTTCAGTCCATCCAGAGTGATCAGGGCAATGTCATCTCAGCAACGCTCAAGAGTGGCATCCGCATTGACTGTGAGCTTGTCATCATTGCCATCGGAGTACTTCCTAACATTGATCTTGTGAAGAATACTGCGATCAAGACTGACAGGGGGATTGTGGTGGACGGAACGCTTCAGAGCACCGTCGAAGGCATCTATGCGGCGGGCGATGTTGCCCAGGCGTTTGATCTTGTGGAAGGAGGCACTCGACCCATTCCGATTCTGCCGGTTGCCTATCGTCAAGGTTGGGTTGCCGGTTTGAACATGGCGGGGAGACGTCGGCTGTACCGCGGGGGTGTGGCTATGAATGCTGTGGACGTATGCGGGCTTCCGACGATTTCCGTTGGGATTACGGTTCCAGCGACGAATGAGTATGAAATCCTCAGTTCGCTCGAGTCTTCGGTGCCCCGATACAGAAAGATCGTGCTTCGTGACAACCGCATCGTGGGCTTCATCCTCATTGGGGATATTGACCGTGCTGGAATCCTGACCGGATTGATACGCGACAAGATAGATGTCACCTCGTTCAAAGAGTCATTGTTGACCGATGATTTCGGGCTGCTTCATGTGCCCAAGGACTATCGCAAACACATTGTTTCAGGCATGGGAATTGAAGTATGAGAATTGACGCCAAGGGAATCCACTACCGTGAGTTGAATGAACGCATTCACGTGGCGATTGCGCAGGGTGAAACTGAGTTCATTCTGGACAACGTTCAGGGGCACCGATACATCGGCACCGGCCTGAACGAAGCGATACGAGTCACCATCAACGGCGTGCCGGGTCAGGACTTGGCGGCGTTCATGAACGGTACGGAGATTGTTGTTCATTCGAATGTGCAGGATGGTGCCGGCAATACCATGAACAAAGGCAAGATAGTGGTTCATGGTGATGCCGGGGATGTCTTGGGTCATGCCATGCGAGGGGGCAGGATATTCATCCGAGGCAATGTTGGCTACAGGGCGGGGATCCACATGAAGGCTTTCCGGGAGCACTTTCCCGTTGTCGTGGTTGGGGGTGTTGCCAAAGAATATCTTGGTGAGTATATGGCCGGTGGTCTAATCGTTGTTCTCGGACTGGACAGAGACTCACAGCCTCTGGTAGGAGATTGGATGGGAACGGGAATGCACGGTGGGCTGATCTACCTCAGGGGAGATGTTCAGTCCCATCAACTGGGGCGTGAGGTTGGCTCCGCCGAGATGACTGATGAGGAGTGGGCGGTTCTGCAAGGCATTCTCCAGGAGTACGCCACGGATTTCGCTCTCAAAGAGTCATTTCAACGGGATGAATTCCACAAATTCTACCCACAGAGTGCCAGACCCTACGGTAGGTTGTACGCCTACTAGCAGGTCGTTCCGAGCAGGCCAGCGGCTGCAGGCGCGTGGGCTATGCCAACTCCCTTTGGACACTTGCTCGGAAGATGACACGCTTCTTCTGGTCTGAGTTCATTGGGATACAATGTTGCAGGAATAGTATGCAGGACAACTGGTTCTACGTTCTCCTAATCCCCCGCCTCTGCAGCATGGATCTGTGAGACCCAACTCTCCGTCCATATTCTGCATCTGCACGATGTAATGTTCTTCTCAGAATACAGCAAAGCGGAGTGAAGAATCTCTCTTCACTGCAGGATCCAAAGAGAGATTCCTCATTCCTTCGCCAAGCCTCAGTCATTCGGAATGACCGTTCCTCTCTTGTGTAGCTGAGCCCATAC
>JAKQFZ010000501.1 GCA_029558215.1 Candidatus Omnitrophota bacterium | reverse complement strand
TGTGGACGGAACAGAATGGCAGAAGGAGTGTACGCGTTCCTGGGGATCCACTTTGAGGCCGGAACATGGAGCAAACACCACGCCCGAAGAACCGATACTGGAAAACATCTGGCCTTCAGAGACAACTCCTGTTCCAATGGCCCCGCAGGGATTGTCTGCGCCACCTGCCACAACCGGTGTTCCGACTTTCAATCCAGTCTGCTTTGAAGCGATTTCCGTCACGCGTCCGGTGATCTCAAAGGATTCGTATATCGGGGGCATCCACCCTTCGGGGATACCCAAAACCTTCAAAAGTTCTGCTGCCCATTTCTTTGTGCCGACATTGAACAGCAGCGTTCCCGCGTTGTCGGACACCTCTGTGGATAGTTCCCCCGTGAAGCGGAATCGGACGTAGTCCTTGGGCAGAAGGAGCGTTCGAACTTTGTCGAAGTTCTCCGGTTCATGTCGTTGGAGCCAAATTGCCTTCGGAGCTGTGAAACCTGCCAATGCGGGATTGGAAGTCCAGGCATGAAGATTGTCACGACCTGCCTTCTCAGTGATGATTCGACACTCTTCCCCTGTTCGGGCATCGCACCAAAGAATGCACGGTCGAACTACACTGCCGTCCTTGTCGAGAAAGACAGAGCCGTGCATTTGACCCGAGAAACTCAAGCCAAGAATTCTCTCCGCGCTGACTCCATCAGCGGCGAGCAGCTGCTGACAGGCGAGACACGTTGCCTGCCACCAGTCTTCCGGATTCTGTTCCGCCCATTGCGGTTTGGGAGTAAGAAGTGGGTATTCCTGAAAGGATGAGGCAATCGTTTTTCCGTTCAGGTCAAAAACAACCGCCTTGATTCCAGAAGTTCCAACGTCAATGCCGAGCAGGCCAGCGCCTGCAGGCGTTTGGGCGATGTTCGCTCCTGCAGACATTTGTTCATTGGAAGAAACGGGTTTCTTCGAATCTTGGTTTCCCGGGAGCAGTTGGCTCATGATGTTCCTCCTTGCGGTGTCCGCCCATCCAAATCGAGGGCTGTGAATGTTCCCATCTTTACTTCAAAAACGTGCCCGGCGTCAATCAGAGGCGCTACGTCCTGTTGCTGTGTGGCGGTGACAAGACCCTGCGACGCCTTCGGCAGGAGCGCGAAGAACCGTGTCCTGCGGCCGGCATCCATCTCGAAAATGACATCATCGATCAGCAGAACCGGCGCTTCCCCAGCCTCGGTCTCGATCAAGGATGCCTCCGCGAGTCGAAGCACCAGGCTGGCGGTGCGAACCTGTCCCTGAGAGCCGAAAACCGCGACATCCCTGCCGTGCAGCAGAAAACTCAGTTCGTCGCGATGCGGACCGACCGTGGTCTGTTTCTGCTGACGGTCGCGTTCACGCGAAGCCCGAAACCGTTCGAGGAAGACTGGTACCCCCTGCGCCGGGTCAAAATCCCCCACCGAAGACCGGTAGATCAACTCCAGGCAGTCTGCACCACCGGACAGCTGTTCCGCAAGATGGCGGGTCCGCTCCGTAAGTTTTGTGACGAGGCTTCTGCGTCTGGAGACGATTTCCGCAGCGGGGATAGCCAGTTGTTGTTCCCAGGCGTCCAGTTGCGCGTTGAGCCCGGGATGATCGGCACGTTGGCGCAGAATGGTTTGTCGTTGCCGAAGCAGTTTGCGGTAACTCTGGAGCAGGGGCACATGATCCGGTTGGACTTGTGCAATGGCCAGATCAAGGAATTTGCGTCTGAGTCGTGGACTTCCTTTGATGAGAAAGAGATCCTCGGGTGCAAAGAGCACCACACGCAAGTGTCCATAGAGATCCCCAACACGTGACAAGGGTCTGCCCTGCACTTTCAGGATCTTCTTCTCCAATGACAGACCGGATTCAAGCCGAACAGGCCCTCTTCTGGTGTCTATCTCACCCTGAATATAGGCCACATCCTGCCCGTGCCGAATCAGATATTTCTCTCGAAGAGTGCGATGCGAAGTGGATGTTGCCAGAAAGAGTATGGATTCAAGGATATTGGTCTTGCCCTGGGCGTTGGCTCCGAGGAAGACGTTGTACCCCGTTCCGAGTTTGAGATCGGCGGCTTCGATATTGCGAAAATTCCTGACCTTGATTTGATTCAGAAACATGTTCTTTTTGAGCGCCCTGAGTTCGGGTTGATTTTTCACCCCTATGCCTGATAAGATTACCCGATTCTGTAATCTTCTTCAGGGCGGATCATCCTGACCGAAACGGGCGTCCGGTGTCAACCCCTGAGAGAGTTGAGTCAATCGAGGTCGGGAATGTGTTCTTCTGACAAAGCGCAGGTTGTTGAGGCAGTGGTGCTCTCGGCCAAGAGGCTCGAAGGTCCCTACCTCCGACTCGCTGTCCGACTGCCGGAGCCAACACTCTGTTGTCCGGGACAGTTCTTCAATCTGAAAACAGGCGGAGAGCCAGAACCCCTTTGGCGAAGGCCTTTGAGCGTCTTCGATCAGAATGAGGACACTGTGGAGTTCTATATACGCATTGTTGGTCGGGGAACCGAATGGCTTTCAGAACGTCAGCCTGGAGAGCGTCTGAACATCATGGGGCCTTTGGGCAAGGGTTTTGCACTTCCCGAGGCAGATCAACCGGCGCTGCTCGTTGCTGGTGGCGTGGGCATTGCGCCGCTTCACCTGCTGGCAAGGCGTTTGTCAGAGCAGGGACGGCCGGTAACGGTTCTTTGGGGTGGCGCGAGTCGGGAAGCGGTCGACCTCGGCATGGAAACATCCTGGCCGTTGCTCGAAGCCACGATGGATGGAAGTATCGGATATCAGGGCATGGTGACCGATCTCCTCGTCAGGTTTCTCGAACAGGAGGGAAACATTCCTTGGGTGGGTTCCTGTGGCCCGGAACCGATGCTTCGGCAGGTTGCCCGAGTCTGCGCATCCAAGGGTGTTGCGGTGCAGCTTTGTTTCGAAGCAAGGATGGCGTGTGGGTGGGGAGTCTGTCTGGGCTGCGCTGTTGCGGTGAAAGACGGACAGGGATCGGTATCTTACAAGCGCGTTTGTTCGGATGGCCCTGTTTTTTGGGGACATGAGTTGACAGAATGGTAGAATAGATTTGGAGTAGAAGATCGGTCTGCATGACATCGGTTGCAGGCGTTCAAAAAGGATGGGATCAATGAAGACGGTATCAATTGGAAAGCGACTTCTTGGAGAAGGACAGCCCTGCTACATCATCGCCGAGGCCGGAAAGAACCACAATGGTGATGTCGAACTCGCACGGGAACTGGTGCGCAAAGCAGCCGAGGCTGGAGTGGATGCGGTCAAGTTCCAGTCCATTGACACCGGGCGACTCATGATACGAAGTGGTCTGAGACCGGCCTATTTCGATGAGACTGTGGGATCCAAGGAGACGGAATTCGACATCACAAAGAGGCTGGAGCTTCCGGATTCCGCCCATCCGGAGTTGGCCGATCTGGCACGGAGTCTTGGCATTGATTTCATCTCGACTCCGGAGGATGCTGGACACGCGGACTTGCTGTGTGATCTGAAGGTGCCCTTGCTGAAGGTTTCATCTTTGAACATTGACAATGTTCCCTTGTTACGACACATGGCGTCCAAGGGTTTGCCGATGGTCATTTCCACCGGCATGGCAACGCTGGGCGAAGTGGAACAGGCTCTGGATGTGGTGCTCTCCAATGGATGCCCAGGCGTGGTCTTGCTGCAATGCACATCGAACTATCCGGCGTTGCCGGAAGATGTGAATCTGCGTGCCATGGTGACTATGCGACAGACGTTTGGAGTCCCCACCGGCTTCTCGGATCACACCATGGATGATACGATGGCTCTAGGTGCCGTGGCACTTGGAGCCAGTGTGTATGAGAAACATTTTACACTAGACAGAAACATGGAAGGCCCCGATCATCGTCTGTCCGCCGACCCATCGGAGATGAAGGCCATTGTTGAGAGAATACGCCTGCTGGAGAAGGGACTCGGAAATCCGATCAAAAAACCAACGCAAACCGAGTTGGAGATGAAGATGTTCAAACGAAGAAGCATCGTCGCAGCACGTGCTGTCAAACAGGGAACGGTACTGACTGCTGACGATCTGGACTGCAAATGTCCAGGAACTGGGCTTTCCCCTCGCTTTTTTGATATCCTTATCGGAAGAAAGGCACAGAGGGATCTTCCCCAGGATAGTATACTAACCTGGGATGATGTCTAGACTGCTTAACGACGCGGAGCCGGTGCGTCGGGAATACACGGGAGGGACTTCTGATGAAAAGGAACTGTCTTGTTGCAGTGTTGCTGGCGTGTTGTGTGCTATCCTGTGGGGGAAGGAAGGCCCCTGAGGATCTGAGCACCATTGTTCTGACTCACGAAACGATCCATGCCGCAGCCGCGGCAGGTGATGAACGGGAAGCACGCGGGTTTATTGCCCGCGGGGTGGATGTGGACACGCGAGACAGGAATGAGTGTACACCGATGCACTACGCTGCAGAGGGTGGCCATGCGGCCACAGTTCGAGCGCTTCTTTCGGAGCTGGCCGATCCCCAGGCCAAAGACAGTCTCGGATGGACGCCCCTGCATCGCGCTGCCGCAGAAGGCCATCTCGATGTGGTGAAGATGCTGGTTCCCCGATGCCGAAGCATTGATGAGGAAACAGATTCGAGTGAGACAGCGCTTCACTTCGCTGCAGAGAAAGGTCACTTCGAGGTGGTCAAGTATCTGCTCGAACAAGGTGCTGTTGTGAACCCCAAGAATCTCGCAGGGGAGACGCCGCTGCGGTTGGCTTCCAACAACCATCATGAAAATGTCGTCAAGCACCTGCTGGAGAATGGAGCCGATTTTAACGACTGATTGTCTCTCCAGGGTTGGGTGATACTTGGGCAGGAGAAATGAGGAGGTAGAGATGCGAAAATTGTTTGGTGTTGTGTTCTTTGTGACTTTGTTTGTCTTCTGTTTGGGCTGCTCGGGAAAGCCAAAGGAAACCGCGGAACCCCAACAACAGGGAGCGGTCATGAGAGAAGAAGCCGTCGCCCAGGAGGAGGCTCAAGAGCAGCAGGCACAGCAGCAGGAGGCTCAGCCCGCTGCAGAAAAGCCCTTGGTAGCCTTCGACACGCTCCAGAGCGCGATTCAGAGCAACGATACCGAAGCCGTCAGAAAGAAGCTGGAAGGTGACGTGGACGTGAATTCACAGGCGGACAATGAGCAGGGCTTCACTGCTTTGATGTATGCCGCGGGCATGGGCAACCAGGAAATCGTTTCCCTGCTCCTGGCAAAGAACGCCGACCCGAATATCAGCGCGTTGGATGGTTCTGTTCCCCTACACTTCGCCGCCCGTGCGGGCAATCTGGAGATCGTCCAGATGCTCTTGGACAAGGGGGCGGACGCGAACGCTCAGGACAAATCGGGGCGCACGGCTCTGGCTTGGGCACAAAAAGAGCAGCATGATGCAGTGGTCACTCTCCTGCAGGGCAGGACAACAGCTGAAGCTCAGAAGCCCGAACAGGTAGAGGAAACCGAAGAAATCAAGGAACCGGAACAGACTGAGCAATAGCCTTTTCTTGTAGAAGGCAAGCAGTGCCAACCGAGGGTCAGGTCGGAAGCGATCTGGCCGTGACCTTTGATTCTAGAGCATCAGAGACGAGGATTTCATCTCTGATTTGATGAGATATGGTCAAAGACAGACCTTTTGTTCATCTGCATGTGCACAGTGATTTCAGTGTTCTGGATGGAGCGCTGCGCATTTCTGATGCGGTCGCCAAGGCCTCTGAGTGGCAGATGCCCGCTTTGGCCTTGACCGACCACGGAAACCTGCATGGAGCCATCTCCTTCTATCGAACTGCCCGCAAGGCGGGAGTCAAACCCATCATCGGGATGGAAGCTTACATCACACCGGGCAGGATGAGCGACAAGACCAAGACGGAAGGTCGGGGTGGGGAAAACCTCTATCATCTGATGCTGCTTGCGGAGAACGAAGTTGGATACCGAAACCTGATTGCTCTGTCCAGTCAAGCCTATCTTGAGGGATTTTACTACAAACCCCGCCTGGACAAAGAGCTGCTGGCGCTTCATGCGGACGGACTTATTGCAATGACCGCCTGCCTGAAGGGCGAGGTTCCCTCTCGCATCGCTGAGTCCGAGTTCGACAAAGCGAGAACCGTCTGCGGCCAGTACTGCGACATTTTCGGAAGAGACAGCCTCTATCTGGAAGTGCAGGAGAACGGAATTCCGGATCAACGGGTGGTCAATGAAGGTTTGATCAAACTCGCCAAGAGCGAAAGCCTTCCCTTGGTAGCCACCAACGATTGTCACTATCTGCTGCGGAGTGACAGCGAAGCTCAAGATCTGCTCCTGTGCATTCAGACGCAGAAGACACTCGATGATCCGAATCGGCTTCGGTTCTCCTCCGATCAGTTCTACCTCAAGTCTCCAGAAGAGATGATTGAGCAGCTGGGCGCCATTCCTGGAGCCATCGAAAACACTCTGGCCATCGCCGAGCGCTGCAATTTGAACCTGGAATTGGGAACACTTCACATGCCCTCGTTCCCTCTGCCGGATGGCGAGAGCAGAAGTCCCTATGAATACCTTCGTGACCTCGTGTACAAGGGCGCCAAAATTCGGTATCGGGAACTGACCGAGGAACTTCGCGATCGCATCGAATTCGAGTTGGATGTTATCCATCGGATGAAGTTCGATTCGTATTTTCTCATCGTCTGGGATTTCGTCCGATATGCCAAGGAAAATGGCGTCTCGGTGGGGCCGGGGCGAGGTTCTGCCGCGGGGAGCATTGTCGCTTTTTGTCTTTTCATCTCAGATATCGAACCGATTCAGAATAATCTTCTGTTTGAGCGATTTCTGAATCCCGACCGTGTCAGCCCTCCTGACATTGACATTGACTTCAGCGATCAAACACGCGGCAAGGTCATCCGCTATGTCACGGAAAAATACGGAGAGCAGAACGTCTCTCAGATTGCCACCTTTAGCACGATAAAGGCCAAAAACGCCATCAAGGATGTCGGACGTGTGCTTGGGGTCAGCATTGCGGAATGCGACCGCATTACCAAGATCATGCCCAATGATCCAAATCTGACACTGGAATCCGCCCTCACGAATTCCGAGCTCCGAGAGATTGCGGAGTCCGATGAAACCCACAGGAGACTTTTTCGACTTGCCTCCCGACTGGAAGGGTTGATTCGGCAAACCGGTGTGCATGCCGCGGGAATGATCATCTCCGATCGAAATCTGTCGGAGATGGTTCCCCTGATGCGCACCAACAAGGGTGAGGTCTGCGCCCAGTACGAGAAGAATGACCTTGAGGAAATCGGGCTAATCAAGATGGATTTCCTGGGGTTGAAAACACTGTCTTTCATTGATGAATGCCTTCGTCTGCTGAAGGAAGACGGCATCGAGATAGACCTTTCGGCTATTCCTGAAGGGGATGAACTCACTTATGATCTGCTTGGCCGCGGAGTGACAGACGGCGTGTTTCAGGTGGAAGGTTCGGGCATGAAGGAAATGCTCCGAAAACTGGGACCCAAGACGTTCAGTGACATTGTGGCCATGATCGCCTTGTATCGTCCTGGTGTTCTGGGCAGTGGCATGGCCGAAGATTTCATCAAGCGCAAGAATGGACAGGACTCGTTCGAATACGATCACGAACTGCTTGAACCCATTCTTCGGGAAACGTACGGTATCATTCTCTACCAGGAACAGGTCATGCAGATCGCCCACAAGATGGGTGGTTTCACTCTGGCAGAAGCGGACTCGATGCGGCGCGCCATGGGAAAAAAGGACAAGGAAAAGCTTCTCAAGATGCAGGAGAAGTTTACCACGGGTGCCATGGCCAAAGGTGTCAACAAGAAGACAGCCGAAAAGGTCTTCGAGCTGATCGGCTATTTCGGCGGTTATGGTTTCAACAAGTCCCACAGCGCGGCATACGCAGTACTGGTCTATCAGACGGCGTATCTCAAAGCCCATTATCCGCTTCACTTCATGGCGGCGCTTCTCACTTCGGAAAAGGATAACTCTGAGAAACTGCGCCGTTACATGCTCTCGGCCAAAGAGATGGGAATACGCATTCTTCCCCCATGCGTGAACATTTCAGGAGAGCGCTTCACTGTTTCTGACGAGGCGATTCGATTCGGTCTGAGCGGCATCAAGAATCTGGGCGAAGCGGCGGTTCAGGCGATTCTCCAGGAGCGCGAACAGGGTGGTGCTTTCACTTCGTTGATGGATTTCTGTCAACGAGTTGGATTCCAGGGCGTCAACACAAAGGTGCTTGAGACATTGGTTCGTTCGGGGGGATTTGACTGCTTTAGTGCCAGACGGTCGCAACTGTTGGCAGTACATAAGGATGTTCTGGATCGTGCCAACTCGCTCCGACAGGATCAGGCAATCGGACAGAATTCGCTCTTTGAGATGATGTCCGATGGTGCACCACATGATGAAATGCCTCTTCTTCCGGATATCCCCGAATTGGAAAGGCAAGAGATGCTGCGCGATGAAAAGAGACTCCTGGGAGTTCACATCTCCGGTCATCCTCTGGATGAGATCGCTCAAGAGATTCGGATGCTCAGCAATGTTTCGAGCGAAACCGTCGCGGAAGCAGATGAACGAAGGGGAGTCAAGATGGTGGGGCTGGTGACCAATCCGGTTCGTAGACTTACCAAGAAAGGCGATCCTCTCATGGTTTTCAAACTGGAGGATCTGTCCGGATCGGTCGAGGTGGTCGCCTATTCAGAGGTCTATGCAGCCTCGTCGCATTTGCTTGAGGAAGACCGAATTGTATACTTGGAAGGGGATGCGGAACGGCGTCGGGAAGAACTTACCTTAGTAGCTTCCAAGATCATTAGTTTCGAGGAAGCACGAATCCGATTGATCCGAGCACTGCACGTTGTGCTAGAGTTGCGGGAGTTGGACAATGGAGTCATTCCAAGACTGGAGATGGCTCTCGGGAAAAACCCCGGTTCCGTGCCGGTCATCTTTCACGTTCGGCTCAACGAAGAGGAAGAGATGCTGATTCGAGCAGGGGGGCAGATTCGGGTTAAGCCCGGAACAGCACTCAGCGGCAAACTGGATGACTTGATCAGCGCGGACCGTTATTACTATGAGTTTGGCTTCTCCGAGAAACTGGACTATGGAAGTCCGGCATCTATTGGAAGTAGAAGACCTAAGGAGTGAGCCCGGCTGACGAGAAAGAGGCATGCTTGTCGGCATGCAAATACACGAAAGGACAGTCCGACGGCCCTGTCGCCGATAGGATGAACGATTATGCGAAGAGCACTGGATTTTGAAAGACCCTTGGTGGAGCTTCAGAGCAAGATAGAGGAAATGACGCGGTATGCTTCGGAACGGGGCATTGATCTATCCACCGAGATCAGCGCCATGAAGGAAAAGCTGCAGGAAGTTGAGAAGAGCATCTTCAGCCAGTTGACACCTTGGCAGAGGATCCAATTGGCACGTCATCCAGACAGGCCTTACTTCCTGGATTACATCACCCGCATGACAACGGACTTCTTTGAACTGCATGGCGATCGGTGCTATCGGGACGATGCGGCGATCGTTGGCGGACTGGCTTGCCTGGACGGAAGACCCATCGTTGCTTTGGGGCATCAGAAGGGTCGCGATACCAAGGAAAACCTGAAGCGGAATTTCGGTATGGCGCATCCAGAAGGTTTTCGAAAGGCACTTCGGCTGATGCAGCTGGCCGAGCGTTTTGGCCTTCCCGTTTTGACGTTCATTGACTCCTCAGGCGCGTATCCAGGCGTCGGGGCTGAAGAACGAGGGCAGGCATTGATCATCGCCGAGAACCTCTTAGGGATGGCTGCTCTCAACACTCCGATCATTGTGGTGGTAACAGGTGAAGGTGGAAGCGGAGGGGCACTTGCCATCGGTGTCGGCGATCGGGTGATTATGCTGGAACATGCTTATTACGCAGTGTGCACTCCAGAAGCCTGTGCCGCGATTATCTGGAAAGACCGAACCAAAGCAGCCGAAGCCGTTGAATCCATGAAGATTCTCTCCGGCGACCTGCATCGGCTGGGCATTATTGACGAGATACTCCCCGAACCGATGGGTGCGGCGCACCGGGATTACGACCGGATGGCAGAGACCATCAAGCAAGCCGTGCTCAGGAATTTGGCCGAGTTGGATCAGATTCCGAAAGAAGATCTCTCCAGAAAACGGTACGAGAAGTTTCGTCGTATGGGAATCTTTGAGAAGACATCCTGAGACACATCCCTCTTGCTTGTGGTAGATATCAGAGGGATTTGCGCGAGACATAGTACAGTGGCAGATGTCATTCTGAACGGAGCAAATCGGAGTGAAGAATCTCTATGATTGCAGCAGCCTCTTGTTGACAGGAGGGATTCCTCGCTTCATTCCTAATGACACACCGTTCAGCAGAAGCGTGTCATTTGCCAAGCAACCGTCCGAAGGAGCGGGCATAGCCCACACGCCTGAAGGCACTGGCCTGATTAGCAGTAAGTTTAGCCTGGACTTTTCCAGGAGGTGACATGGATCGTTCGCGGATGATGCAGCGAAAAATGCTTGGAAGCCTCAAAGGGCTTCACGGCACAGGTGTTCTTGTCGTCGGGGATCTCATGCTGGATCGGTTCATCTGGGGCAAAGTCAGCCGAATTTCTCCAGAAGCTCCTGTGCCGGTGGTGGACGTTCAGTCGGAAACGTATGTGCCTGGTGGCGCCGCCAATGTGATGACAAACCTCCACGCTCTGGGTGCCGAGGTTCATGTGGCGGGCACGGTCGGACAGGATCGCGAAGGGCGCATTCTGCTCGATCTTCTCTCGGAGAACGGTCTGAACACCCAAGGGATTTTCCCCATCAAAGGCAAGCCAACCACGCTCAAGACCCGCATCATCGCTCATTCACAGCAGTTGGTTCGTGTAGACCGTGAAGTTCGTGAATCGGTCTCCGCTAGTCTGACCACGAAACTGCTCGACTCTATCGAACGGTGTCTGCCCCGTGTTAAGGCGATAGTTATCGCGGACTATGCGAAGGGTGTCGTGAGTCGGGATCTGATCGAGGGGATTGTTTCCGCAGCATCCAAAAGGCACGCGGGTGCCATTCCTGTTCTTGTGGATCCCAAGACGCTTGATTTCTCGGTCTATCGTGGGGTGGACTTGATCAAACCCAATCAGCAGGAAGCGGCACAGGCCGCTCATATATTGATCTCCAGCCATGAAGACCTTCGGCTTGCGGCAGAACGTTTGTTGCGGGATGTCGAGTGTCAGGCAGTGCTCATCACCCGTGGCGAGGAAGGGATGTCTCTGTTTGAAAAGGAACACGGCTTTACGCACATCCCGACGACTGCACGTCAGGTTTACGATGTCACTGGTGCTGGAGATACTGTGATGGCTGTTTTGGCGTTGTGCCTTGCTTCGGGAGTTGATCTGGTGACCGCGGCGCATTTGTCCAACCACGCGGCCGGTGTTGTGGTTGGCAAGGTGGGCGTTTCAACGGTCAGTCTCCATGAGCTTCAGGAAGCCATCACCAAAGATGATCCGTAGTGGACGCTCGTGTGATTGTTTTTTTGCGCTCTGGTGAGTGCTGTCTTGATCAGATGAGATGAAGGAGTGAGTCAGTGCGATCTATTTGTGTGATCCCAGCACGATTTGGTTCTCAGCGTCTCCCTGGAAAGCCTTTGGTTGAGATTTGTGGGAAGCCCCTGATTCAGCACGTTTGGGAACGGGTACGGATGGCACATCGAGTCAACGCTGTGTTGGTGGCGACAGACGATCAGCGCATCGCGGATGTCGTGCATGCATTCGGTGGACAGGCCGTGATGACGTCTCCCGATTGTGCTTCTGGAAGCGATCGGGTCGGAGAAGTCATTGCAGAGCGTGATGAGCAGATCGTCATCAATGTTCAAGGGGATGAGCCACTCATTGACCCACGTGCCATCGAACGCTTGATCGAAGAGTTCAAACTGGATCCGAACCTTGAGATGGCCACACTTGCCAGACCGCTGGAGATCCGAGATGTGGCCAATCCCAATGCGGTCAAAGTGGTCTGCGACAACGATGATTTCGCCCTTTACTTCTCGCGAAGCCCAATTCCTTACTGGCGCGACGCGGGAAAGCCAGGCCAGAAGATGCCGGAGTACTGGCACCATGTTGGCGTGTACGCCTATCGGCGGGAAGTACTCCTGAATTTCCTCAGCTTGCCTGAAGGTCGCCTTGAAAAGGCGGAGAAGCTCGAACAGCTGCGGGCTTTGGAGAATGGCATCTGGATTAAGGTTCTCAAGGGCAACTGGCCTTGTTTGGGCGTGGATACACCGGAGGATATTAAGAAGGTGGAAGCTCTGCTTGCCAAAGAAACCGATGGCGACTAAAGCCGGGCGCTCAAGAGGTGTCTTACGGATGAGGTGAAGGAGGTTTCCGGCTCAGATCACAGACTGAAGTCTGGCGGCTTCTTTGTCATGGACAGAAGCAAAATGAGGTCTAAATCAGAGGCCGGTTGAGTCTGCAGACTCCGCTTCTTTCGCGGCATCCTTTATATGAGGCAACCAAATGATTGAGAAGACTATCTTTGTCACGGGCGGCGTCTGTTCGTCTCTGGGCAAGGGGGTGGCTGCGGCGTCTCTGGGTTGTCTGCTGGAAAGCAGCGGACTGCGGGTGACGCTCCAGAAGATAGACCCTTATCTGAATGTTGACCCTGGGACAATGAATCCCTATCAGCATGGTGAGGTCTATGTCACCGATGACGGCGCGGAAACCGATCTGGATCTTGGCTACTATGAGCGGTTCACTTCGGCACCGCTGTCTCGGGACAACAGCGTGACGACGGGACGCGTGTACCAGGCCGTTATTGAGCGTGAACGCCACGGCGAATACCTGGGACAGACGGTTCAGGTCATTCCCCACATAACAAATGAGATCAAGTCACGCATTCTCACTGTCGCTCGCAATACCGATGCGGACGTGCAACTGTGTGAGATAGGCGGCACCGTTGGGGACATTGAATCAGTGCCTTTTCTTGAGGCCATTCGTCAGTACGGACAGGAACGTGGACGCGAAAATGTGATCTACATCCACCTGACGCTCATCCCTTACATCGGTGTTGCTGGTGAGATGAAGACCAAACCGACTCAGCACAGTGTCAAGGAGCTGCGCGAGATCGGCATTATGCCCGATATCCTGCTGTGCCGAACGCGTAGTCCCCTTCCCAAGGACATGAAGGAGAAGATAGCACTGTTCTGCAACGTGGCACCGAGGGCGGTCATCAGTGCCGTGGACATTCAGTCCACGATCTATGAGATTCCATCCTGGCTTCGTCAGGAAGGGCTGGACCGAATCGTTGTTGAGAAACTTGGACTGAAGGCGCACGAACACGACTGGTCTCCCTGGCAAAAGATAGTGGACACCATCAAGAGTGCCCCCCGATGTGCACGAATCGCGGTGATCGGAAAGTACATGGAGCTTCAGGATGCCTATCGCAGTCTGTTTGAAGCGATCATCCACGGTGGCATCGGCAATGACTCCCGCGTGGAGATAGTCAAGTTCGATGCAGAGGATCTTGAGCAGCGTCCCGCGGGAGAAATTCTTGCTGACGTAGATGGAATCCTAGTGCCAGGCGGTTTCGGAATGCGTGGCATCGAAGGCAAGATTCAGGCAATTCGCTATGCCCGAGAGAACAGGATTCCCTTCTTTGGTATTTGCCTTGGACTGCAATGCTGCGTTATTGAATTCACTCGAAATGCCTGCGGGCTTGCTGGAGCCAACTCAACTGAGTTTGATCCAAAGACTTCTCATCCGGTTGTGTCTCTGCTGGCTGAACAGCGCGACATTGTGGACATGGGCGGCACCCTTCGGTTGGGAGCGTGGCCGTGTACCGTCAAGCCGTCCAGCCGAGCACAAAGTGCCTATGGACAGGATGAGATCATGGAACGACATCGCCACAGGTACGAAGTCAACAATGCCTATATTGAACAGATGCAAGAGCATGGTATGATCGTCAGTGGCATCTGTCCTCAAGGCAATCTGGTCGAAATGGTGGAGATTCCGGATCATCCCTGGTTTGTTGCCTGCCAATTCCATCCGGAGTTCAAGTCTCGTCCGAGAAATCCCCATCCGTTGTTTCGGGATTTTGTTCGCGCTGCTCTGGAGTATCAAACAAGGAAGAAAAAATGACCCCCGAACCAACCGCTGAGATCATCGCCCGTGCGCTCCGTATCAAACTCCTCTGCCTGGACGTGGACGGTGTCATGACCGACGGCAGAATTGTCTTTGACTCAGATGGAGCCGAGAGCAAGTTCTTCCACGTTCAGGATGGGAGCGGCATCCGGTATGCCCAACGTGCCGGTCTCACGGTGGCTTTTGTCACTGGCAGAGAGTCCCCCGTCGTTGGCCGACGAGCAGAGGAACTCGGCGTTTCGCTGCTGTATCAGAAGGTCAAGCAGAAGCTGCCGGTCGTTGAGGAGTTGCTCAGCAGGCTCGGGTTGACGTTTGAAGAAACTCTCTGCATGGGAGATGATCTGCCGGATTTCCCGGTCATGCGTCGCGCGGGTCTTGCCGTCGCTCCGGCAAACGCTGTGCAGGAGATCAAAGAGGTGGCGCACCTGGTCACCGATCGCTCTGGCGGACATGGTGCGGTGCGTGAGATGATAGACTGGCTGCTGAAAACCAACGGCACCTGGCAAGGCATCATGGAACGTTATCTGAAGTGAGTCTTCTATCTCGCATTCTCCCGATGCGAGTTCTTCTCTGGGTCTGCAGTTGCGTCGTAAGGCGTGATTCGGATCCGTCCTCTCAGGCATAAAACGAGCATTCAACTCTTGCGCTACGCCCCCTCTGTTTGGAAAGAAAGAGGGAGAGGCTTTCCTCTCCCTCAGTTGATGTGACCACGTGATTCGTCTGTCGTCCAGCTCTAGCCGAAAACCTGCTGTCCGAGTTTCCAGTAAGGCAGATAGACGGACAGGGCAATGAAGATGATCACGATACCGAGAACGATGATCAAAACCGGCTCCAAGAGAGAGGTAAGACCATCCAGAGCATAGTCAATTTCCTCCTTGAGCATCGTGGAGACTTTCTCAAGAACAACGTCAAGAGCACCTGCTTCGTCGCCTATTGCGATCATATCCACAACCGTGGGTGGGAATATGTTCGCCTTCTCCAGAGACTCGGCAAGATTCTCCCCACGTTCGACCTTGGCCGCGGCTTCGAGGAACGCTTGTTCCACAACAACATTGTCCGCAGTGTTTCCAACAATCTTCAAAGCATCCAGAATCTGAATCCCACTGCGCAACAGGGTGGCGAAGGTTGTCGTCACTCGCTCCGTGACGACTTTTGTGCCGAACCGACCGAAGATGGGGAGCCTTAATTTCAGTCCATCCACAACCTGTCGCCCACCTGCGGTCTTCTTCCAAACCTTGAACAAGAACACCAGGACAATAAGGGCAATCAGAACCAGCCACCAGTAACTTTCGAGGAAAAGTCCCCATCCATAGACCAGGCGAGTCGGGGTCGGCAACTTGCTGACATCAGGAAACGCGGCCATGAACTGAGGCACGACCCATCCCACGATGACGCACAAGGCCACGAGACTCAGAAAGACCACCGTGCAGGGGTACATCAAAGCATAGAAGACTTTGTTCTTGATGCGCGCCTGCTCCTCGAGGAAGTTCGCCAGGCGTCGAAGGGACTGATCGAGGACGCCCCCGACTTCTCCCACTCTGACCACATTGATGAAGAGACCATCAAAAAGCTTCGGATGTCTCGACAAGGCATCAGAAAGTGTTGAGCCTTTCTCGATGCTGGCTGCGACATCCGAAATCACTGTCGAGAGATCGTGATTGCTGACCCGCCGGGCTAGAATCCGCAGCGCTTTCAGCAGTGGCATCCCAACATCCATGAGAACCGACAACTCCCGAGCAAACGCCGCGATCTCCCGCCTGCTTGCCCCTCGAAACTGCATCTTCTTGTGGGTGGAACCAGCCGCGGAATTTTTGTTCTGTTCGTCCGCCATCGCCAACCTCCTCAATACCATCTGAAATTCAGCTGTACTACTTTGTTCCTATGGTTTCTTTACATATAAATGGTTCGAACCAGTTCTTCGAAGGTCGTGATTCCTTCAAGAACTTTCTTCTTGCCATTTTCCAGCAGGAAACTGCTTTTGTCCTTTTTCGCTGCCTCGATCATGGCAGACTCCGAAGCGCCCTGAAGAATCATCTCCCTCAGGTTGTCAGAAACACAAATCACTTCATAGACCGCCGTGCGGCCGCTGTAGCCTGTATGGAAGCATTCCTTGCAGCCTTTGGCGTAGGGAATCTTCTTCTTGCTGCTTGCGGGAAGACCCAGTTGGCTTCTGAGTCCCGCCGCGGGAAGCCTCATTTGACAACATTGCTGACAGACCTTCCGCACCAACCGTTGGGCGATCACACAACTGACCGCACTCGAGAGCAGAATCGGTTCGATGCCCAGATGATAGAGCGTCGAAATGGCACCCAATGCACTGTTGGTGTGAAGTGTACTGAGCAGCAGATGACCGGTCAGTGCAGCACGAACAGCCACCTTGGCGGTTTCAACATCTCGAATCTCACCCACCATGAGCACGTTGGCATCCTGCCTCAGCACCGCTCGAAGTCCTTCGGCAAAGGTCAGATTGATCTTCGGGTCCACTTGCACCTGGTTGATCCCGGGAAGCTGATACTCGACCGGGTCCTCAATGGTCACAATGTTGCGAGTCTGGACATTGACCTCGGTCAATGCCGAGTAGAGGGTCGTCGTCTTACCACTTCCGATGGGACCTGTAACCAGAACCATTCCGTTGGGTGCATGAACCGCTTTTCGAACTTTCTCCAGGTCGTCGCTCTCAAACCCGAGCTGATTGAGACCCTTGAGAACAGAGGTCTCCTCCAGAACACGTAGAACAATTTTTTCGCCCAGCACCGTGGGAAGCGTGGCGAGTCGAAGATCAATCTCACGTCCATCTGCCTGCATGGAAATATGACCGTCCTGAGGACGTCGCCGCTCGCTGATGTCCATACCAGCAAGAATTTTCAGCCGTGAAATGACAGGTACACTTCTCTCCTTGGGCATGGTCATGAAGTCGTACAGCATTCCATCAATTCGGTAGCGGATGCGAAGCGTGTCTTCCTGAGGCTCCAGGTGAATGTCCGTGGCACGCGCGTTGACAGCGCCCTCGATGATCTTGGTCACCATCTTGACGGTGGACTCACTCTCCACCAAACTCTGCAGTTCTGTCAGAGACTCCGCAGAGAACAGGTCTGAAGCGATCGCCGGAACCGAAGGTTCAGCAAGGTATTTTGCCAGAATTTTCTCAATGTCCCGAACATCAGCAAAATGGGGAACAATATCCAGATTTGTGGACATCTGGATCTTGTCTATCAGCCGTGTGTCGCGCGGATCCGCCATCGCGACCAGAACCTTGTCGCCGTCCTTGCCAAAGGGAACGCAGTTCTTGCTGCGCATCAGATCTTCGGGAAGCAGATTGATGAGGGTCTCGTCATAGGTCTTGAGATTCAGCTTGGCCGTGGGGATGGAGTACTTTTCCTGATAGACCTCGCTGAGTTTTTCAAATGAGATGGCCTTTGTCTCCAGAAGCGCCTGCTCGAAACTGATCTTCTTCTCTCGCGCCAAATCTCGTGTTGCTTCGAGTTTGTCTTTGGTGGTCAATTTCTTGCCCAGCAGAATGCCTTCCAGATCCACACCTTCCAAACGGTCAATGATCTCACGCCGAAGACTGGTCAGAATGTCACCCAGAGCTGCCGGCGTGGCGATCTTCATGTTCACCAACGTCTGAAAAAAACTGAGCCCTGTTGACTGGGTTTCGGCTTTTGCGCGAATGAGATCGGATTTGGAGAGAAAGCCCTTTTCAACAAGAAAGTCCTCGACGCTGCGTCCCTGGCTTTCCAGTTCTTGAACCATCTTTGCCATTTCCTCTTCGCTGTGGCCGGCAGCGGTGAAGGCATCGTCGTAGCTCTGCTGAACCTGGGTGCCGAAGGGCAGGTTGATCTCGGTTGTCAGGAGATCCTTGAGGCTGGAAAGACTGACATCAGAGTAAAGGACATCTTTCAGTGATTTCTTCTTGTTCTTCATTGCATTGCCACCTGTTCAGCGGTCAAGACACTAGTTCTCCGTCCAGACCAAAGTCCTCACGAATTTGTCTTCCTGCACGGGCAAGAGAATTGCGCGCACCCGGCAGAGTCTCCGGTAATTTTCACCGCGTCTGGCTTCACCGGAAGCTCTGACCCAAAGCACTTCGCGTGTTGGGTCTATTCCCTTCAGGGAATCTCCAAAGCGGGAAGCCCTGACACGGGACAACTGATAGGAACCTGTTATCGTCTCTCTGCCTTCCTGGTAGGGCGTGATCTCTCCGCTGATCTGACGCTGATCCGGATTGGCACGCGCCATTCCGGCTGCTGCGTCTACCGCTGCTTCCGCGGCAAAAGAGGCCTTGGAAAGCATCATGGAGTTAAAGGCGAATTGCATGTTTTGAAAGGCGATTTTGGAAAGACCTGTCACCACGCCGGTCAAAATGAGAACGGTGGCGAGAACCGCGATCAGGGCGAACCCTTGATTTGCTCTCTGTTGGCTGTGTGCTTTCATGTTGGCTTCCTCGAAAATCGTTTGAGCGTTTCTACCTTGACCCTTGTCACTGTTACCACAAAAGCCCCGAATTCCGTCTTAGAACGAGACCGCTGCTTTGGGCATGACCACTCGGGTCAGCGTGATCATCCTGGGTTTGCTCTTCGGGCTGTCCGAAGCCAGGTCCTCGATTTGCAGCGTGACTTCGATCGCTCTCGGAAGAGGATCGCTGACTGCCCATTCATCACGCCATCCCGCGGAATCGCTCAGGTTCTGATCTGCACGATAGCGCAGGTTCAGATGCACCTGCTGGGTCTTTGAGTCCAGCGAGAGTTCCCTGTCCTCGCCGGTCACCGTGCCGTCCACCTGATCGTCCTGGCGAACTTTCAAGACTGTGACTTCCTTCTTGTCTTTGATCACCTTTTCCACCAGGTAGCAGACTTCGGAGAACTGCACTCGCAGATCAGGGCCTTCTCCCACAAACTCGGCCTTGACCAGTTGCAGCATGTCCGCGTCCACGTCACCGATTTTGTTGTTCTTGCCGACCAGACCAACTTTGTTGGTCACCAACGGTGCAGGAACCCGCTCCAGATCCGCGCAGATTCGTTCCAGGCGGGTACGCGCCTGCATGGTACGCATCAGTTCGCTGGTCTGTGCCTTGTTCATCCGGCCGGTCGAGATGATCATGTGAAACACCATGGCTCCGAGCACTCCGGCAATGACAATGGCCACGATTATCTCGACAAGGGTCATTCCGTGTATGCGGGCACGAAGAGGCAGGCGTTGTTTTCTCATTTGCCACTCCCCAGTTCTCTCTCAGCGTGTCGGTATGCTTGTCAGAAATCTCTGATTATGCAATCCCATGAAATCTTCCCAAGTCACCACGAGGACAACCCGATCCGTGCCTGGATCACTTTTGATCCTGGAGGCACGCCATGTGTATTCAAGGCCGCCCATTGTCTGAGTCCCCTTGGCCAGACCCTCCTCGTTCAAAGGGGATTTGGCGCGGGGAAGTCGAAGGTTGTTCTTGGCTTGCTCGGCAACAAAGGAGGCATTTGTCAGCGTCTCAGCATAGCCGGCGTTTCGTTTCGCCGTCGTGAAAAGACCGGTCAAAAAACCAATCCCAATCGCAAGAACCAGAACCGCCAAGAGCACATCCACCATCGCAAAACCGTTCTTGGAGTTTTTCATAGAATCACCCTGTTTTCTATAGTCCCCAGACCAGACACCTGTCTCGCTTCAGCACAAATCAATGCCATCTTGGTACCATAGGTTTTTGTCAATTGTCAAGAGAAATGTCCTCTTCAGAAATGCACAGAATAACTCGTGGCGGGTGGTGTTCTCCAGCAAGAACGCGAGGGATTATTCACTCAAACCTTCCCAGAGGGCTGTTCCGATCCGTACCATAGTGGCTCCCTCCTCAATGGCAATCTCGAAATCGTTGCTCATCCCCATGGACAGAACGGACATCTCGATTCGGGTAATCGCCTGGTCTCGGATGAAGTCGGCCAGCTGGCGAACTCGGGTAAAGACCGGTCGCGTCTCGTCAGGATCGGCGGCAAAGGGCGCCATGGTCATCAACCCCTTGACGACAATTCCCTGCATCGTGGCAATGAACCGGCAGGCGTCAAGGGCTTCCTGTTCGGCAAATCCAAACTTGGATTGCTCTCCTGAAATGTTCACCTCAAGCAGTATCGGAGTCTCGCAGCCGCGTTCGATGGAATGCCGGTTTAACTCCTCAGCCAGACGAAGGCTGTCTACCGAATGAATGAGTGCAGCCACGGGCAGAACACTCTTGACCTTGTTTCTTTGAAGATGTCCGATCATGTGCCACTGAATGTCCTTCAGGTCAGCAAGCATCGAGGCTTTTCCCTCCAGTTGCTGGGGACGGTTTTCACCAAAAATTCTCAGCCCGCAGGCGTAGGCCTCGCGTATCATGGCCTCAGTAACGGTTTTCGAGACGGCAATAAGAGTGATTTCTGCAGCATCTCGATTCGACCGCTCTGCGGCGTCGCCAATTCGTTTCATCACTGACTGAATGTTTCGGACAAGTTGCATAGTCAAGCCTCCAAAAACTAGGGAGACGCACTGCTGCAGTCCCGCACCCAATAGGCAGTGCCGTTGGACTCAATCTCCACGGTACCATCCAAATCTGTTCTCATGACAAGATCACAGACAGCCTCAAGTCGTGCAAGTGCGTCCGGATGAGGGTGACCATAGGGATTGCTGCCAACCTGAATCACCGCCACTTCCGGAGCCACCTTTCGAAGGAAGGAGCTGGATGAAGAGTACTTGCTGCCGTGATGCGGCACCTTGAGAACTTCAGATTCCAGCACAGACAGCTCATCCAGGAGCAACCGTTCGATTTTTTCAGTGATGTCTCCAGTCAACAACAGATCGAACTCGCCGTAGGAGGCTCGGATCACCAAACTGGCATCGTTGTCTTCCACTTTCGGCTGGCTCAGCACCGTCTGACTCGGAGAGACAACCTCAATGTTCAGTCCAGGGAATCCTTCAACT
>JAKQFZ010000500.1 GCA_029558215.1 Candidatus Omnitrophota bacterium | reverse complement strand
CGCGAAGATATGCGCTGAAATCTTTACGCCCGGTAAGGCGAAGATCGCACACCTTCCGATGAAAGACCCAAACGAGATGCTGCTTGCCGGGAAGGGCGAGGAAATCATCCGAGCCGTCTGGAACGCAAAGGAGTACCGGCCCGATGGAATCATCGCTGGTCCCGACTCGTGGGATTATTTCATGAAGAAGCGCAACGCCGTGTCCATCCCGTATCCGTGGGAACCGCTCAACAAGCTGACCTACGGACTCAGGAAGCACGAGCTTGTCACGGTTACTGCGGGGACCGGCATCGGCAAGTCAACTCTATGTCGAGAACTGGCGTATCACCTTGTAAAAGCCGGTCAGAAGGTCGGCTACATCGCTCTTGAGGAATCGGTTGGTAAAACTGCCGAGTCCTTCATCTCACTTGAACTCAACATTCCCCTTCACACGTCCAAGACGCCGGTCTCTGATGCGGTTCTTCAAGAGGCGTGGAAGCGGGTATTCGACAACAGTCGGTTCTTCCTCTACGACCATTGGGGTTCAACCGACATCGACAACCTCATTTCCAAGATGCGTTACCTCGTCCGGTCCTGCGGTGTGGATTGGTTGTTTCTTGACCATATTTCCATCGTGGTATCCGGCATCGCTGATGGTGACGAGCGGCGAATGATTGACAACATCATGACCCGACTCCGCACCTTCGTTGAGAACGTGGACTGTGGACTCATCATCGTTTCACACTTGAAGCGGACCGATGAGAAGACATCACACGAGGAAGGTGGACGTGTCCGGCTGTCTCACTTGCGAGGGTCCGGCGCAATCGCTCAGTTGAGCGACATTGCCATCGGCCTTGAGCGGGACCAGCAGGATGAAGAAGCGGCAAACGTGGTGGCGGTCCGTGTGTTGAAGAACCGGTACTCCGGTGACACCGGTATCGCTTGTGAAATGTACTACGACAAACTGACAGGTCGGCTCTACGTCCGTGAGGCCGAGCAAGTCCTGTTCACACAGGCGGCGACAGAGGACGGGAGCATCGACTACTGAGAAAGGAAGGTTGGTATGGGGAAGTATCCATCATGTGATTCGTGTGATGCCTATGTCAATAAGTTCTGTGTGGACCGTAAGTCTGGTGTCAGAAAGTTCGAACCGGACCCCCGGCTTGGCTGTCCTGACCACAAGCCGGTCAAACTGTTTCGGATGCACGACTATCCCGATGAGAGCCGCACGTCCATCGGAACGAACTGGCTGGACAACAACGGCATTGAACTGGATGAGAAGAACCCCGGTCCGATGGGTGATTGGAAGTCAAGCGGCGTCTTCTGTAAGGGGGAAAATGAAGTTACGACTCGGAAGTGTATTGACTGCGCTCACATGAGTCAGGCCAATGCTCCTTATGTGTGGCAGACTCCGATTGGTTTCCATGTTCATACGACTGATTACTGTCAGAAGTTTAAGGTCGAGAGAAGTCGCCACGCGGTCTGTGTGTGTACTGAGCATACACCCGTTGAGAAGGCGAAGAAGCCCATCCCGACTGAGATGTTCACCGTCACGAAAACGGGCGACGCCAACACGTCTGAACACTACAAACACTTTCGGATTCAACCTATCGACTTCGTGGTTGCCAATGACCTCGGGTTCCTTGAGGCCAATGTCATCAAGTACATCTGCCGGTATCCTTACAAGGGGAACTCGCTGAAGGACTTAGAGAAGGCCCGGCAGTACGTCGATTGGCTCATTGAGCGCGAGAGAAAGCGAGGTTCCGTATGACCTATTCACAAATGAAAATGCTCATCAACTTCATCAAGCTCTGTATCACGGTAGCAACCGGAAAGAGCGGGTTCCTTGAGAATGAGTTGGTAAAGAAGAGCGAAGCGTGGTTGCTCATGTCCTGCGGGTATGAGCGGAAGTTCTAATGTTCTTCAAGCTCGGCCCCGGCAAGTGGGGTGACTTCGACCCTTCCTACCTGTTTGACAATGAACCCGATGAAGTAAGAACGCGGAATGTAGCCGCCCTCGTTTCTCAAATGTGGGACGTGTGGCGGGGATGGATACGACTACTTTTCAGAGTTTGAACCAGAACCTCAGGGGTGGGGATGACGGGGGTTGGTAGCTCAACCGGTCCCAACTTAAACCGGCCCCTTTCCCTGAGAACTATTTTCCAACGAGTCAAGTGACCGAAAGGAGATTGGATGAGTGTACGAATCTTTGACATTGAAACGGATGGGTATGACCCAACCCGTATTCACGTTCTCGTCATCAAAGACGTTGACACAAATGATGTCCACAGGTTTCGGC
>JAKQFZ010000496.1 GCA_029558215.1 Candidatus Omnitrophota bacterium | reverse complement strand
CACCTACGGCACGGGATGCTTCCTGCTGATGAACACCGGAGAACGTTTTCATCAAAGCGACTCGGGACTGCTGACAACCATCGCGTGGGGGCTGAACGGAAAGATTCAGTATGCGTTAGAAGGTAGTGTCTTCATCGCCGGTGCCGCCATCCAGTGGCTCAGAGATGAAATGAGAATCTTGGAATCGGCTTCCGAGTCGGAGCAAATCGCGAATGAGGGAGGCACTTCAGATGATGTCTTTGTCGTGCCCGCATTTGCTGGTTTGGGAGCACCTCATTGGGATATGTACGCACGTGGGGCGATTTTCGGGCTGACACGAGACACCGGCCGCGCTCAGATCATCAAAGCAACCCTGGAATCTTTGGCCTATCAGACTCGGGATGTTCTGGATGCCATGGTGAAAGATACTGGACTGGAACTCACAAGTCTCCAGGTGGACGGTGGCGCGTCAGCCAACAATTATCTGATGCAGTTTCAGGCGGATATTCTCGGCGTTGAAGTGGATCGCCCTCAGATTATCGAGTCCACCGCCTTGGGGGCTGCACTACTGGCAGGTCTGGCAAGTGGTACCTGGGACTTGAGCAGTATCAGGAGCATCCGGACGGTGGATAGAACCTTTACTCCTACGATGAGCGCCAAACGGCGTGAGCACCTCTACCTTCGCTGGCAAGAGGCAGTCAGGCGAACAATGAATTGGGCAACATGACACTCTCCGGTTCAGCTCTTTGCATACTCTCGGCCGTTCCAGATGTATGACCGGCTTGGCTTCGGCAAACAGTCAGGCGTACACTCCCTTTGGTAGCGAGGGGAGATGTCCAGTTCGGACGAAATCTACATCCATGACAATCATAAATATGTTACTGTACCGTCAAACCGCATATCGGTAAGGACACTGCAAATGCATTCAGAACAGACAGACAGACACTTGGAAACTGATCGGATCTACAATATGGACTGCATCAAAGGGATGCAGGAAATGCCCGAAGAATGCGTTGACCTGATCATCACTGACCCCCCCTTTGCCATTGATTTCAGGGCACAGCGGGACAACTACAACCGAACACACTCTAGAGTGCTTGAGGGGTACAACGAGATTGCCGCGGAAGACTATCTTGATTTCACGCGCGCGTGGATGCGCCAAGCGTTTCGAGTTCTGTCACCTTCCGGAAGTACATTCGTCTTCTCCGGTTGGAACAATCTCAAAGACTTGCTGATCGCCGCGGACGAAATTGGATTTGTGACGGTCAATCACATCATCTGGAAGTACCAGTTCGGAGTAGTCTGTAAGAAACGCTTCGTGACATCTCATTACCATTGCCTTTTTCTCTGCAAGGACGATGGACGACGGAGATTCTTCAACAGTTCCCGCTTCAGCGGCGACGACCGAACGGAAAACGGTCGCAGTCTCAGATACCAGGATCTCGAAGACGTGTGGACGATCAAACGTGAGTATTGGCACGGAGACACCAAGACACCGACGAAGTTACCGGCAGAACTGATCGTGAAGATCCTCAGCTACACAAGTGAGCAGGGAGATCTTGTTCTCGATCCTTTTCTTGGTTCCGGACAGGTTGCCGTGGTGAGTAAGATGAACAAGAGGCGATTCATCGGTTTTGAGATTGTCGAAGACTACTACCGCTTTGCTCTGGAGCGTCTGGAAAGTGGACAGTACCGCCTCCCCAGCGATGACAAACAAGCCAAGCCCCGTGGGATGGATCACCAGACTGATTTGTTCTCTTTGTAGCGGGATTTATCCCGCGTTCCCCGCCGTAGAGACAACGTGTATGGCATCTCCGGACAGTGTGTCACGGACATTCTTGTCTGTGTTTCAGCACTGAAAATAACAGGCACGAATGCCTGTGTCACATCGAGAAGCAGCGCACACGGCACACTATACAAGGCTCACTCCTGCCTCTCCAGCATTTCTGGAGTAATAGTGATGACGTGTATCATATCTCCTTGACTGAAAGTTCCGTTCGTTGGGTCATATGCAGTCGTCTCTCCATATTTGTCCAGACTCTTCTTTCCGTCAGGTCCAAAGCTGCTCAGGATACCACTGGTTGCACTCGTAACACACCATGAATAGGATGCTGCGTCTTCGGTGTAGTCGTCCGTGTATGCGGATGGATCACCCAACTCTTGGAGAGAAGAGGGCAACCGACTATGGACAAAGAAGTAAGAATAAATCTTGTCTTCAATCTCATAGAGACGCAGGGTGACATTTTGCCGCTTCCTATACGGCTTGCTCGGAAGAAAACCAGGCATCGTATAGACTAGATAAACAAGAACAAGGGACAACACCAAATCACCGACTCCCTGAGAACTCTGTCTAGATCCACGGTTCAGTAAGACAGCTGATGTAGCGAGCAACAGGGAGCACAGAGCCAAATATAAGGCCCAGTGCAGATAGACCGATAAATCCACAG
>JAKQFZ010001236.1 GCA_029558215.1 Candidatus Omnitrophota bacterium | reverse complement strand
CAATGTTCGACGCCATCAAGACAAACGTGAAGCAGGGCATTCCCGTGGTCGAGATGGACTGCAATATCAACGATCCCGAGTTCGCCGAAAAGGCAGTTGAGATGATGCTGGAACTCATCGGACAGGCGAAATCCTAGTGTCGTTTCGAACGCAGCGAGTCTTCGAGTGGAGTCAGAATCTCTCTTGGATTCAAGCGATACAGCGACAGGTGACAAATACATCGAATTATCACGAAAGGAGTAGTTGAATGGCTTTCACACGACAACAGGTTTTGGAGCGACTCAGAAAGCGCATTTCGGCAGGAGTGCCGATCATCGGTGGCGGTGCAGGCAACGGCATCAGTGCCAAGTGTCAGGAAGCAGGCGGCGTGGACTTGCTCATCATCTACAACTCTGGACGATTTCGGATGAACGGCAGAGGATCTCTAGCGGGCTGCATGCCCTATGGCGACGCCAATGCGATTGTCATGCAAATGGCTGGGGAAGTGCTGACCATAGTGGAAGATACGCCCGTGCTTGCTGGAGTGTGTGGAACGGATCCCACACGTTTGATGGATGTGTTTCTCAAGCAGGTTCGCGATGCTGGATTTTCTGGCGTTCAGAACTTCCCGACCGTTGGGCTATGCGACGGACAGTTTCGCGCGAACCTTGAAGAGACCGGAATGGGGTACGGCTTGGAAGTGGAGATGATTCGTCAGGCACGAGAGTTGGATCTGTTCACGACACCCTATGCGTTCAACGTCGAGGAAGCCGGGGCAATGGCAAAGGCCGGAGCCGATGTTGTTGTTGCGCACATGGGCTTGACAACCAAGGGAGCCATCGGAGCCAAGACGTCGCTGACACTCGAACAATGCCCGGTTGCAGTTCAGGCGATTTGCGATGTGGCAAAATCAGTCAATCCGGAGATCATTGTTCTCTGTCACGGCGGTCCAATATCCATGCCGGAAGATGCTGAATACGTATTGAAGAACACCAAAGGCGTTGATGGGTTCTATGGTGCATCAAGTGTCGAGCGACTGCCTGCGGAGATCGCCATCAAGGAGCAGATGCAGCGATTCAAGGCAATTCGTTTCCGTTAGACCATGGGCGTCATGTGCGCCAGAAGACCTTCTTGCGCGTGAGCCACTGCACAAACAGTGCCAAGAGCAGCGTTTTCAAGGCTGCTCCCAACGCTCCCAGCCATGGGGGACGAGCCAGATATCCGAACCAGTGACCCAACGGTGTGAGTGCGAGCAAAGGTGGCAACAGGCACGGGATCGCAACGTAGGCAATCATGGGATTCTGTCCATTGTGCACAAATATCTGTGCCCAGCGTTTCTTGTTCCAGACGTCAATGACTATCATGAAAGCGATCAGGGTGAAGATCGCCAAGCCAGTTGTGACAAAGTAGTAACTCATCGTGGCGCGATCCTTCTTGATGCCGCCTTCGTAGGGTTCGAATACAAGCCCTAACAGCAGCCATGCAACCCCCCAGAAGAAAAGAGTTCGAATGAGTTTCTCGGTATCTGTGTTCGGTCGCCGAACCAGTCCCGAACCCATGAGCGAAAGAAGCAGCGAGAGGATAACCGTTGTGACGACCCAGCGCCCCATCAGTCCGACCAAGAGGGTCAGGTTGAATGCGATCATGAGTGCCAGCAGCGAGGCATTTCTGGTTGATGTCCATGGAATGGCGGATTCAGTGTCTTGCTGCGGGCTTTGAATCCAGGAGAGAATCTGGTCACCCGCGATGGTTCCTGGGAGCACGATGAACAGGTACTGAAGAAAGCCGAATCTGTACAAAGACGGAATCGGGGACGCGCTCCAAACGACTGAAACCCACCCTGATTCCTTTTGTGCAAGTCTGAATCCGATCATCGCTCCCAGTACACCCAGTCGCAACATCCAGTTGTCTCGGGTCAGCAGCCAGATCAGCCCGCCAAAGAACGCCATGTTTGCCAGCACGATGATGATGATGTCGTTTCGGGCAATGGAGAGCTTCTTGTCGTCCGGGAAGCGAACCAGCAACATCAAGATGATCACCGCAGCCCATCCGGCGAGTCGTATTGCCCATTGCGTCTTCTGGTTCCATGATTTGGGCAGCCGAGTCAAAACAGGGAAGAGAATCAGGAATCCGACAAGCGCGGTCACCCAAGTCTCCGTCTGGGGACTTGGGTTCAGTGAATAGGGTCTGATGTGTTGGATGTAGACACCGAAACCCAGCAGCAGGACTCCGCGTTCGAGAAGATGAAGAGACAGTTTCCAGTATGGCGTGCCATCCTCTGTTTTTCGACGCAGTGCCAACGGGAACGCCGCGCCCATCGAGAACAGGAAGAATGGGAAAACCAGGTCCACCCACGTGATTCCTGGAATTGAACCGTCAAACACATGGTTGGGAGGTGGAACCTGTGCGTGGTACATCCATGAGGGCAAGACGCCATAGGGAACAAGGCCGGACAGTGCCATGCCGAGAATGGCCAAGCCACGGAGAGCGTCAAGCGCCAAAGCACGTTTGGGGGCGGAAGTGGATTTAACTCTGATCGTTGGGACAGACATGATTCTCCAAGAGCCTATTCTTTCTTGTCATTTTCGAACGGTCTCTCTATCATGCCCCATAGTTCTTTCCAGAACAACCCATTTGTTCTGATATACAGGAGGTATTGTTGATGATCGGTTCGGACGTCTATTTCGCGCCGGTTTCTGAGAATGAAGCGGTTGAGTCAATCCAGGAAAAGGTCGTTCGTCTCTATGACGCGGCAGGAATTGGCGACTGCATTCAGGAGAATGATCTCGTTGGACTGAAAATTCATTTTGGCGAGAAGGGCAACACGACACACATCTGTCCGGACTATGTGAAACCTGTTGTGGACCTGGTGAAGCTCCGGAAGGGGAATCCCTTCTGGATTGACACCAACACGCTTTACAACGGTCAGCGTGCCGTGACGCCGAACCATCTCAGAGTTGCAGAGGAACATGGCTTCACGATTGAGCGCACTGGAGCACCTGTCGTGATTATCGGTGGCTTGACGGGCAACGATGCCTGTCTTCTGCCGGTGAAAGGCAAGTACTATGAGGAAGTCTCCGTTGCGTTGGATCTCGAACGGATCAACTCATTGGTCATCCTGAGCCATGCTACCGGTCACATGGTGTCCGGGTTCGGTGGAGCGCTGAAGAACGTCGGAATGGGGCTCTCCAGCAGACGAGGGAAATTGGATCAGCATTCGGATGTCAAGCCGTTCGTTCGAGAGGATAAGTGTCGAGGATGTACGGTCTGTCTGAACTGGTGTCCGGTGCAGGCCATTGCAATGCACGACAAGAAGGCCAGAATAGACGGTGAACTCTGCATCGGCTGTGGGGAATGTCTCGCGGCGTGTCGGTACAAAGCCATTGGGTTCAACTGGTCTGCGACAAGTCAGGTGCTGCAAGAGAAGATGGTCGAGTACACCTCTGGGATTCTGCGCTCCAAAGCCGGTCGTTTTGGTTTGATGAACTTCCTGATCAATGTCACCAAGGACTGTGACTGTCTTGGAACGCCAAACGAGATTCTCGCGCCTGCGATTGGAATCCTGGCTTCCAAAGATCCTGTGGCCATTGACGCGGCATCTCTGGATCTCTTCCGAAAGCACTGTGGGAAGACGCTGTGCGAGTCGTCCTATCCGCATCTGGATTCAGAACATCAGATCAAACATGCAGTAGAGTTGGGTCTTGGAAACCGAGAATATCGGCTGGTGGAGATCGCGTAACACCCTGCGTACGTTTCTTTGGGTGCGGAGGCTCTTCGACCGCGCTCGGGGCAATATCTGTGACGCTGTCCAAAACAGGAAAATCCCCCCTGCCCCCCTTACTAAGGGGGGATTCCGAAAACTCCCCTTACGATAAGAGGGGATCATGGGGGGATTCTGAGCCAGCAGGTAGGGTGGCAACGAGTCTGCGAGTTCCACCGTCTTTGCTCGGACTCGATTTTTCGTGACGCCGTCAGGCGTTTCTCGGGATATGTCCTCACGAGCACACCACGAACCGCTGAATCCATGTTTTCAAAGCCATGTTCGCCAAGAGCCTTTATCTACAAACCCCGTTGTTCAGAGTCATCAACAACGTGTGGAGTCAGGCTCGTGGCTTACGGCGTCGCCTGAACTCCTTGATTCGAGATTCCTTTGTCTCCAGTTGTCCAGTCAACTCTGCATGAAAAGTCGTCATCCAGCATATGCCGGATGTTGGGTGTGCTCTTGTGAAAGAGAACAAGGCGACCGCCAGCGTAGAAAGGGACGTGCCTCTGGATCGTTGCCAGAATATAGTCTCCAGATGGAGACACAACGGCTCCGCGAAAGCCGATTCTCCTCGCATTGACTCTTTCCTGTGCAGTTCCCGATGAATCAAGCAGTGTGAAGCCATCTTGATTTCGCACGAGGATCTCGTTTGTTGCCAATGCGAGCGACTGATCATATCCGTCAGCAAAGCGAGTGGTTGTTGAGGTCTCAATGTTGAAGACATAGAGACCTCGCTTGAATTTTCCGTCGTGTGCGTAGCCAATGCCGTAGCTTGTGCCACCGCGGACCTCAGCCCTTGTGGTCCGATAAAGCGACTCATCATCGAACGATGAGAACAAGACTTGGCGGGAGTCTGATAGCCAGCACACATCATGGTCTGAAGCCCACCGATCTGCTCTTGCTGTCTCCTGTCCCGAAAGAATGTCGATGACGATAAGCTTGCACTTGCCCCCGAGGTCGAAGTAACTGGAACGATCTTTTGGCGCCACAGCGTCAGTGTGGCGAAACAGGATAGCAATGCTCCTCTCATCCGGTGACACTGCCACGTCGGTGACTTCTTGCCAGTTGTCGAATCGTGGCTCCGAGAATATGGATTGTGGCAGTGTGAGGATCGTCTCGAAATCCGGCAACCGAGCAACGATGAGGGTCTTGTCCTTCCAGTCTCTGGTTTCCCATTGTACGAAGGCGCAGGTGCTTCCCTCTACATCCCACTTGAAGGGACCATCGATCGACGGGCAGTTTGTCAACGTTGTCCATTGTGAGCTCGGGGGGATGCAGACGCGCAACCTGTGTTGTGAACCAGCCGACTCGGTTGCGTAAATCTGACCTGACGCTTGCTCCAGAAGGGCAGGAGTGTTCCACTGCTCGAGTTCCTTCTTGTCGAGGTGTCCTGCGTAGGATAGCCATCCGAATAAGAGTCCGATCTCGATAGCAAACACAGCTGCGTAGCTGGCGATGTTGATTCCGCATCCCAGAATCGAGGCACGCTTCCATGACAAAGGAACCGTTCTGAACAACACATGGAGAAACGGAATCTCCGTTGCGAGAGTGATCAGAAACAGGGGGACCACAAGTGACATCGTGTCCCACATGAAGAAAGAATCCCGTGACAAGGCGAGAAGGAGAATAGAGCCGGTCGCACTGGATGCAAGATTGAACACCACGACTCTCCACAACACCCGGGCGAAATGAAGGCTCTTGATGCGCCAGCGCAGGAACCCGCTTTCCAACAGGATGATCACAAGTGTGGCGATTGAGGCGGGCAGCCAAGTGTCCTTGTGAAAGAAGTTGAGGATCGGCGACACAGCGTCTGCGAATGCTACCGTCGGCGTCAGCAGCAGGAGGACGAGGGATAAAAATGGTTTTCTATTCATCTTCATGCTGAACAATAACCATACAGTCTGCATAACACAGCAAAGGCCGACTGGCTCTTGCTGCATAAGAAGACTCAGAGATTCATTCACGGCACAAGTACCTTCAGCCTCAGTCGTATTCTCCGCGGCCGTCATATCACGTCTCCTGCTCTGAAGGAGGCTGGAAGCCTCTTCGCCAATGGATTAACGCCTCATCTTGCCGAGATATCCAATTCCTGTATATGAACCATCGTAGTTCGTTTCCACTTCAGGTGTTCCACGCCGCTCGAACCTCTCCACGCAACGTATGCTCTGAATGTAGTAGACCCCATGCATGCATGTCAAGAACGAGTTCAGGTTTCTCGCCTTCCGGCAGCGTTGATCTTCGTAAGAGTTCAGCCTTCAGGCTCTTGAAGAAGACATGCTAAAGCATGAACTCTTACGAAAGAAAGGAGCAATACGCTGAAGCGTGTACTCTTACAATCGTTCTCGTTCGTGGCGCCTTAAGGCGTGATCCGGAATATGCCCTGACGGACACACTACGAACCAACCGCCCGGATACGAATCCTGCCCTGAGGGTCATCTGGGACATAGAAGCAGCCCTCAGAACTGCTTTGCGAACCTGAAGGCCGGTACTCGGCACACCGAAAAGAGAGGGCACCCGACGGCGATAGCCGATACTCGGTTGAGGGTTGGAGTGTTTTCTGTGTCTTGAGAGGGGCTGCCCTCCCCTCTGTACGAGGGGAGGGCTTCAATGAATCGGGGAGCTCTGCGGAAAGCGGGATGCATGGGTTATCCCGCTGGGTCAACTCGTTAGGTGAAAACCAAACTCAGATCAGTACTCCTATCATGACAGCGTACGTCAGAGCGAACAGGATCATCCCTGTGTACACACTCGCTCAATCGCCAGCCAGTTGTCCGATCTCCTGACACAACTGACCGATCAACTCCTCGGGGAAATCAATGCTGAATATCTTCTCGAGTCGTTTTCTGACGGATTCCGTATCACAGAATTCTGAGATTCGCCCTGATTGTCGAATCCAGCTGCGCATGATTTCCCGTGCAAAGCAGCATGTTGACTCTTCTATTCCTTTGTCACACCAGTTGTCCATCATGAGAGCCATGTGATGTCCGGCCATTGTCGCCATGAGTGGCACCTCCTATCTGTTGTTGCCTGAGACTTTCAGGAGTTCCTCTTCCGTCTCGTCCTGCTTGAAGAAGAGTTCGCCCTTGTTGGATTCCGCTCTGTCCAGGAAAGAGATGCCCAGGACTCGGCGTTTTGGAACCTCCAACGTTTCCATCGTTCTGGACGTCCGAGTGGTGAAGGAATCTGCCGGGGCGACTGGCATCTCCTGAACCACTTCAGAATGCCCCGTGGCCAGCAGTGTCACGCGAACGCGCCCCTGCATGGCTTCCTTGATGACCAGTCCGAATCGAATGTTCGCATCGTGACCACCGTGTTTCTGAACCAGTTCTCCGATGGCAGTATTGACTTCGTGGATCGTGAGATCGGGGCCTGCCGTGACGTTGATCAATGCGTTGTTCAAACCGTCGAGATGCGTCTCATCCAGGGAGAGGTTGTTCATGGCCTCTTCCAGAGCGCAGTGCATCTTGTCTTCGCCCTGACCCTGACCGATGCCCATCAGGGCACCGCCGTTGTTGGCCATGGTGGCTCGAACATCTTCAAAGTCAAGGTTCACAATACCCCATTCCGTGGTCAGCTGGGTGAGACCTTCCACACAGTCATAGAGCATCCGATTTGCCTCTCCCAGCGCTTCAGTAAACGTGGTCTTTTCATCCACCATGCGTACGAGACGGTCGTTGGGCATGGTGATCAATGTGTCCACTCGACGTCGGATTTCCTCGCGGCCGCGCTCTGCATTTCGGCGGCGCACCGGACCTTCAAATTCGAAGGGCTTTGTCACAATGGCCACAGTGAGCGAATTCTGCTCGTGCGCAATCTCCGCGATCACAGGAGTTGCACCCGTGCCCGTTCCACCACCAAGACCGGCAATCAGAAACACAAGGTCATGACCTTTGAGCGATTCAGAAAGCCGTTCCCGGTCTTCCTTTGCGGATCGCTCGCCGAGCAACGGATTGCCTCCCGTGCCCAGGCCGTCTGTTACGCCTCTGCCGATGTGCAGGCGATCGGGACACACCGTGCGCCCCAGGGACTGCATATCCGTATTGACAGCCAGGAACGAAACGTTGTCCAAACCAACGCTGTACATGCTGTCCAGGACATTGCATCCTGCACCACCGACACCGATGATTAAGATGCGCGGTGTCACTTCTCCATTCATTTCAAACTCCTCTTCGATAAGCTCGATTCCCGACCTGTACTCAAACTCCTCGACCATTTGACCCCGTCCTTTCCGCATGGCTTCCCCAAAGGATCTCTCCTTTGACCATGCCTCTGCTGCTAAAGATACCCGAACAAACCTGCCACCCGCTCCAGAAGGCGGAAGATGAATGGAGCACGCGTCTGCTGCTGAACCTCATCCCGGGACGCGTATTCCAAGAGTCCCGCCACCGAGGCGAACCTCGGATTGCGGAACACCATCTCGAAGCCCTCAAGGCGCGAGGGAATCCCAATATGTGTCTCTATCTTCAAAGTATTTTCGACTTTCTCCTTCATGCCCGTGAGCAACGCACCACCGCCTGTGAGAATGACTCCGGCGAAAAGCCTGTGAGTCAATTCTCTGTGGTGGAAGACACGACCCACGTCTCTGAGGATCTCGTCGAGTCCCTGCTCGATGATCTCGGACAAGACGCGTCGTGGAATCTCCTTCTGCTGCCGTGGGGGAAGTCGCTTCACGGGAACTGTTTCGACCGGTGTGACCATCTCAGGCATCGCCACGCCATAGGTTTTCTTCAGGAAGGCGGCCGTCTCCATGGAACAGGTCAGACTGCGCGCGATAGAACGGGTGATACCCTCACCACCCTTGGTAAGTACTTCAGCGTGGATGACGTATCCATCAAAGTAGACGACGACATTTGTCGTTCCCCCGCCGATATCAACGAGCGCCACCCCAGCGTTCTTCTCCTCATCGGACAAGACCGCGAGGCTTGCAGCAAGACCGGTTGGCACGAACTTCTGCACACGCAGATTCGCGCCTTTGATGCAGCGTTCCAGATCCGCCAACACTGGGCGTGGACAGGTGACGAGAAACACTTCCGCGGCCAGAAGATCGCCGGTTTTGCCAACGGGATCCTGGACTCCTGTTGTCTGATCTACTTGAAAGGTGCAGGGAATCCGATCCAGAACAGCGTGCTCCACGGGAACATTTCTCTCCGCCGCGTTACGCAGGACGCGGTTGATATCGTCCTTTGTGATTCCCCGATCCTTGCTCATGATGGCAACAGTTCCAGAGGCTCCAAAGGTCTTCAGTCCTTCGCCGTTGACTCCAACGATGACGCGCTGTGGGAAGACTCCGGCCTTCTCGCGTGCCGCCTCTACCGCTTTCTGGATCACGCGCGTGTTTGCCTCTATGTCCACCACCGATCCGCGCGAGATACCTACGGACGGAACGGCACCAAAGCCGATCACCTCAACCTTGCCAGGTTCCAGAACTCTTCCGACAACAGCCCTGATCTCTGTCGATCCAATGTCCAGAACGGCCAGAATACTGTCAGTGCTCATCCGTTGCGTCCTCCGTCGGTTTGCAGCAGATGACCCGCGTCGTCCTGCTGCACACGATCCGGTACTTGTGTTTGGCTTGGGGAGAAGACAACTCCCTGATCGTCAAATTGCAGATCAATAGACTCTCCGTGCATCCCCTCCCTGTCCAGGTACTTCCAGACCTCGGCAAGTCGGGAGACTCTCTGGGGAAAATTCTCTGCGCCAAAGAAAACCTTCTTCACCCGAATACTCGGATATCCGACAATGCTGTCAGGTGTTGAAATGTTGAATTCGAACAGTACGGCAGCCAATGTCGGCTGACTCTGCCCAAGTACTGAGATCAACTCAATCACTGGGCTAATCTTCTCTTCCGCAATCTGGTTTCCTGGTTGCACTTCCGACGGACTGAGACCAGTGATTATCGGCAGACGCGGACTGCTGTCTCGGTTCAGAAGATGCGGAGCACCGCGCACCACGGCCACCACGGGAAGAACCACTCCTCTTTCATCCAGACCGAAATACCGGCTTCCCTGATCATCGGGAATCGCCGCGATGGGAGTGCGTTCGGTCAGATGTATTTCCACCCGACGAGGCAAGACACGTCGAACCGTTACGCGCTTGACCCAGGGTTCGGCAAGAACACACTCAACAGACTTCTTGAGGTTAATCGTCCAGAGACTATCGCCTTCCTTCCAGGGAAGCCGTGCCTGAATTCCTTCCGGTGTACACTGCTTGCAGCCGTAAATCTCAACCCGTTCGATGCGGAAGAACTCCGAATAGACCATGAGCCAGTAAAGCTGATAAAGCAAAAAGCACGTCCCCAGAACCACAGTGATTCGGAGCAATATCTTCATTGCTTTGGCGAGTCCTTGCCAGAAGCCCGACTGCACGTCGGGTTCCTCAAGTCTTGTACGTCGTCCTGCTGGCCTACGCATTCCCACTGCCTCCCAGGATACTCAGTAGCGTTTCGCCCGCTTTCACCACATCCCCCGCACCAAGGGTAAGCACGGTGTCTCCCGAGTTGATATGAGCGACAATCTCACGGGCGATATCGGGAACCCGTGGTTGGTAAGAGACTTTGAAGGACGCACCTTTCTGAATCTCATGAGCCAAGTGCTCTCCGGTGGCCTGAGGAATCGGATCCTCACCGGCGGAGTAGACCTCCGTGACGATCAGCCAGTCCAGCTTTGCTTGCTGGAAACTTGTACAGAAGTCCTTCATGAGATACGCCGTTCGCGTGTATCGGTGAGGCTGGAAGATGACAACGCGCCTGCCTTGCGTATAACCACTCAGCGTGGCAAGAGTGGCAGTAATCTCGGTGGGATGATGCCCGTAATCATCAACGACGGTGACTCCGCCGACCGTTCCCTTGAACTCAAATCGCCGACGAACGCCGCGATAACGGGCAAGGCCGTCCGCCGCTGCCTCAAAATCCAAGCCAGCCTGCATCGCAGCAAGACATGCCGCGGTGGCATTGGAAGCATTATGGACTCCAGGGACATTGACCCGCACTCTTCCCATGAGGTTCGCCTCGCAGGTCAGGGAGAACTCCGTTGCATCGTGTCTGGCTTCCAGATCGCGAATCTGGTACTGGGCATTCTCTCCTCGCCCATAGAGCAGGACAGACTCACGGGGAAACTCCGATGCCAACTCCAACGCGACAGGACTGTCAGCACAAACGATATAGCGTGCTCCCGGTTTCGCACTCTTGAAGAACTGCCGAAAACAGGCTTTGACACTGGCAATGTCAGGATAGTGATCCAAATGCTCCAAATCTATATTGGTCACGACCGCAACGTCAGCGGGCAGAAGCACCAGAGAGCCATCGCTCTCATCGCCTTCTGCGACCGCCCATTCACCGGTACCCAACCGTGCGTTTCCGCCGATGTCGTTCAGCTCTCCGCCAATCAAGGAAGTGGGATTCATTCCCGCGGCTTCCAGCGTCGTCACAACCATGGATGTCGTTGTCGTTTTGCCATGTGCTCCGCTGATGACGATCGAGCGTCCCCACCCCAGCACGAAAGCCAGCATCTCAGCGCGACGCATGATCTTGAGACCACGCTTCCGTGCTTCCTGGAGTTCGGGATTGCTTTCCCGCACTGCTGACGAGTAGACCACAACGGTTGCGTCCTTGACGTTCTCCGCTTTGTGACCTTCACAGATTCTCACACCCAGCGCTGAAAGCCTTCTTGTGATAGAGGTGGTCTTGAGATCGGAACCGGATACGGGATAGCCCTTCGATGCAAGAACCTGAGCGATTCCGCTCATACCAATTCCACCGACACCGATGAAGTGGATTATGTCGTTGTGTTGCACTGTCATCGTTGTGCGACCATTGCCTCCAGTTCGGTAAGCATTGCTGCTGTGGCATTGGGCTTTCCCAAGGAGCGTGCAGCCTCGGCTCTTTGTGATAACTTCACAGGGTCATCCATGAGTGAGATCACTTCTTCCGCGAGACTTTCTGGCGTGAGTAGGCTCTGTTCGATAACACGCGCTGCGCCAACATCTCCCCATGCTTTTGCATTCTTCGTCTGATGATCGTCTTTGGCAAAAGGGTAGGGAATCAGAATCGCGGGCTTGCCCTGAACTGCCATCTCTGCCAGCGAGACTGCTCCTGCGCGGCACACGACCGCGTCGGCGCACGCATAGGCAGCCGACATATCCTCAATCATCTCGACTGTTTTTACGTGATTGGGCATCTGCGCGTTTTCGATCCACTCGGAGTTTCTTGCTCCAACCTGAAGGAGAATCTGATACGGCACTCCATGTTGATCGAGAACAGGCAGCATCTGTCTGACCGCCTCACAGAGCGCCAGAGCACCTTGACTGCCTCCGAACACCAACAGGGTGAAAAGCCCCTGCTTCAGACCAAACGTTTCGAACGGTGGTCTCTCGCAGGCCATGGTTGCCCCGACGCGCAAAGGTATGCCCGTCAAGCGTCTCTTTCGTTTGCTAAAGAACGGAAGGCTTTCCTCACAACCGCAGAAGACCCGAGTGGCAAAGCGGCCAAGAAACCGATTTGCCCGACCTGGAAGAGCATTCTGATCTGCGACCGCTACAGGAAGCCTCGTCAACAGTGCTGCCATGACCACCGGTGCAGAGACATACCCCCCCATTCCCAACACGGCATCGGGTTTCCACTGTCGGAGAGTCCTGCATGCGAAGAAAACGGACTGCACAAGTTCCGCAAGAGCGATTGGCCAAACTGTCAGGCGGCTTCTCAGGAAAGGCCTGATCTGCAGACCGACGTATTCAATGTCGTGGCGGTTCCCGAGAATGTTTCGTTCCATTCCCGTGGATCTACCAAACACCAACGCGGCAGAGTCCTTCCGCGCGAGCAGCCCCTCAATGAGAGCCACCGCCGGAAAGATGTGCCCGCCTGTGCCACCCGCCGCTATCGCCAACCGCATCGTGTCGCCTACGCCTCCAACTCAAAGTGTCCCGTATATCGGGCGATACTCATCAGAATCCCCATGCCTGCAAGAATCGTGATCAGAGAAGATCCTCCGTAAGACATCAGGGGCAGAGCAACCCCCGTTATTGGCATCAATGTTGTGACCACAAAAAGATGCATGACTGCCTGAAGACCAAAACAGGTGATGATTCCTGCCGCTGCCAGCCTCCCAGACAGATCACGACATCCGATGGCGATCTTGAATCCGATATAGACAATGCTGAAATACAGCAGAAGAACA
>JAKQFZ010000484.1 GCA_029558215.1 Candidatus Omnitrophota bacterium | reverse complement strand
TCCAACGAGAGGACGTTCTCCGAATGTCTTCCATGGATTCCGTCGTTAACGCGAACCCGACAGGTTCTGGGAAGACAGTCGAGACCTTGATGACAGTGAGACCAGGTAGACCTGTCATCGTAGTTGCTTGTGTTCCCATCGCCAAGATGCCATGGATGCAAATGACGAAGAACTGGCGTCCTGAGTACAATGTCATCGTTGCAAAGTCGAAAGCAGAGTGTCTTGAGTTCTTGAGAGATATGTCCAACCATCCTCGAGAGACAACCATGTATATCCTGAACCCCGAGATCCTCCCACCCTTCCAGTGGATCGAGGGATCTTGGTTCCCGCCCGAAGGATGCACGATCGTCACCGATGAAGCTCAAGAAGTCTCTGGTCAATCCAATCGGGAGAAAGGAAACCAGGCTGCCAAGTGGCAAGAGTTAGTGGGGAAGGTTCTCCGGAACAAAGGGAGGTCCATTATCCTCACGGCGACTCCTTTAGAGTTGTCTCCCATGCAGCTGTACAACATCCTGAAGACTGGGAGGTTACTCGAGTCAAGCTTCGGATCTTGGATCAAGTTTAAGGAGGAGTTTGGTGCTATCGAGGGGCCTTATGGAATCCTGTGGGGAGATCCTAAGGGATCCTGCGCACAGTATCTGAACAAGGTCATGATCGCTCGATCTCGAGATGTTATCATGCCCTTCCTTCCAAAGATCAAGAGGTTCAAGATCAATCTCGGGAAGCTTTCACTCGCTATCGCTCGAGACTCCGAGGAAGTACTCGAAGAACTCCTAAAACTTAACGAAGATGTCGTTGCTGCTTTGAGTCTTGTTAGACAGGACTCAAAACTCGCGAGAAAGATCGCTTCGCTCCGAAGGATTCTTGCGATCGAGAAAACCAGACGATTCTTTCAGGAAGCTGCGTCTCGCTTCGCTCGAGTTCCTCACATCCTCGCAACATGTCACAGGGATCCTTGTGATATAGCAGCTGAACATGGATACGAGATCATCCGAGGAGGAATGACCTTCGCCCAGAAGGCGAAGGTCTGTAACAGATTCCAAGAAGGGAAGATCAACAAGGTCATCTTGACAGTACGTGCCGCAGGCACGTCCATCACTCTGAACCGTGCCTCAGTCCTCGTCTTCCTAGACGAGGACTGGAATCCGCAGAAGAACTACCAGGTCGAGGGAAGGCTTGACCGAATTGGTCAAGCCAACGACTTGATCCGTATGTTCTCCTGTCAGTTTGATCATCCGCTCGAGACGCACCTCCAAGTGCGTCTCGAGGAACGCAGAAGGTTGGTAAATAGAACCATTGGTAAGGTAAAAGAGATGCAGGATAGGGGAGAGATCCCTGATCCCCTCCTTGACTTGGAGACGGCGCTGGTCTCCCTTAGGAGCCAGCGCCAGGAGACTGAAGAAGACCTCTAGGGGAGAGGCTGAGGGAGGAACTTCCTCTGACGCTGGAGGCTGAGGAAGTTCGGGGTCGGGAGAGAGAAATCCTCCTCTCCCGCAAAATATTTTCGTAGGAGGAAACGTGAGTTTGGGATTGAGACAGATCCAGGATGTTATCTTTGACCTCGAGTATCTCAAAGAACAAGTTCTGGAAGAAGGAAACACTCATGCTGAGGTAACAACCCACACTCTCCAGAGATGGGCTGACAAACTTGCAGTAACAGAGAAAGAGATCCTCGCTGACTCTCGAAAGGTATGAGGAAACTCCCTGACTTCAAAAAATTTTCTGGGAAAATCCAGGATCCCGATCAGAAAGGCAATGAACAAACGTGAGTGAACAAGAAGACCCAACCCTTCAGAGAAGGCACACACACGAACTTGACCCTCGCTTCGTGACGAACTGTGCGAACTGCCACTACTGGCG
>JAKQFZ010000482.1 GCA_029558215.1 Candidatus Omnitrophota bacterium | reverse complement strand
ATGCCGGGCATGGAGAACTTAGCACCGGATCGGACGGAGAGAAGGAGTGGATTGGCTGGATCACCAAAGCCTCGGCCGCTCTCATTCTCAACTCGCTCGATGGCGGTCCAGATCGCCTGAGTGAGCGATGGGCGAAGCTTGCCAGTCTCAGTGTAGCGGAGACACTCAACGGTTGGGATGGTGAAACCCTCAGGGACAGGAAGCTGAAGCTCCCGAGCCATGCGATTCAGGTTTGCACCCTTGCCTCCCAGGTAGGCGAACAGATCGCCCTTGTGCTGTGGAGCGTCAGTGAAGTAGGTGAGAAGCTTTGGCTTAGGCATTGCTAGAGACAACCTTTCGGTAGATGTTGCGGATTCGTGTAGTAGAAAACTCATTGGCTAGTTGGTCTAGGTCGTTGGCTTGTGCTTCACACATCTCAGGGAAGCGACTGCACCATGTACCATCACCCCAAGATGCGATAGAGTTGTTCTCGTCCCAGTTGATCTTGTTGAGGACACAACCGTTATTATGCTCAAGGCTAACGGTGATGTCAATGAAATTCTCTGCGGTAAAGGGTACGTTGTATCTTTCTCCTGCGTGGTATGCGTTCAGGACACTGGCGATCTCATGCCAACTGTATCCACCGAAATCGCTTTCCCATTCGGTGTTGCTCCCGTCAAAGCACTTCATCAGTTTCTCCGACGTTTTGAGAGGACCAAAGTGATTGTAGTATAGCCTCCAACCATACACCGCCTTAGCGTCGTACATGGACAACTTCTGTGCCACAGAGTCAAGATACCGTGACTCTCTGGAACAGGCATAGAAAAGGTAGTCATTGAACACTGACGCCAGACGATGAGTCAGCTTGCGATACTTCAGAATGGCCTTGACTTGTGGAGTGGCATTGCCAATCTTGACTTTGCCGTTGATCTTGAACTCGTCAAGGAGGTCAGGGTTGAAGTCGATATGACCCAACGCTCCAGTCGCAATAGCTCCACAAACGTACCAGTCAGCGACTGTAGAGACAATGTCGTTCATCTTGCGCTGTTCAAGCCCTGGCCC
>JAKQFZ010000447.1 GCA_029558215.1 Candidatus Omnitrophota bacterium | reverse complement strand
GAGATACGCCAGACTTCAGGACGAACTGTCCACTTACGTAGATGCAGAGCAAACCTCTTTTGACGAAGTGCGCCAACTTTTGCACAACGTAGAGAACCAGTTTCTCACGCTCACGATCTACGAGATCCCGATCAAGATCCGACCGACCATCCCAAAACCGCTGCGGCGAGTAATGGAAAAGATGCAGAATCAGGGCGACAGTCTTGAACCGCTCGAGATGAGCACGTATGAAGTGCTTGCCGGCATGTGCAAAGAGTCTCCATGGAACGTTCCAAAGACATGGGAACTGATTGACACTGAAGACGGTATTGCCTTTGAAGTGCTCGAGATGATGTATACACTGGTCGGCAACAAAGAGAAGCAGACGGCAAACTTTCGCAAAGGCGCCTGAAGGTCAGTACGACATCGAACTGTGCCGGTTGCTTGGATGGCCCCCGTCGTGGTTAGGTCGGCTGACTGATATGGACCGGTTGTTCTTTGAACATGCCCTGCCTGCAGCCCGAGAACGTTGGGCTCAAGAGAGACTCCTATGACAGACAACGCATCAGAGATAGACATAACGGCACGGAGCACTATAGGCAAAACCACTGCAAGCAACCAGATATCCAGCCGTGCAAAGAAACTCGGTGAACTTATAGAGAAGGGTCTCTCTGGTCTTGGGGCAAAACAGATTGAAGGGTTCCTCAACAAAGCCATGCTTGAGATCGAAGGGTCTCTTGCAGACTTTGAAAAGGATTATGATGCCGAGATCAAGCGGTTTGAAAACCTTCTCAAGTCAAGAAAGTCAACTGTTACCAAGGCTCTGGCGGCAGGGCTGGTCAAAGTTCAGTATGGAAAGGGGCAAGATTTCTATGCTGTTGACTATGCCCAGATGTATAACGCCTTCTTTGAGAAGGTATTGAAGATCGTCAAAGCCACCAAACCCCAAGGAAGCAACGCAATTCTCGGTGAGATTAAGGAACACATTCAGGAGATGATCGGCAACGACGCTCTCACGGATGAAGACAAAGCCCTGATGAACCGGCTTGTTCAGGAGATGCAGGCGCTCCAGAAAGAACGGGCGAAGATAAAGGTCATTGAAGTTGGCAAACCACCAGAACAGAAAGTCACCGTTGAAGTCAAACAGGAAGTCACTCCTGTTACTCAAGAACAGGTTGTCGCTGCAGTCAAAGAGAAACAGGCTGCAGGAATCCCTATAGCAGAATCGACATCTCTCCATTCTGCAACCATAAAGAAACTCGAGGCTGACGTTGCCCGGTTACAGAAAGAGATGGAGGATGCTGACAAGAAAGCAGCTGCTCTCTTCGATGCTATGGACGCAGGGGACACTACAGTGTCTCAATCGCTCGCCGATGCAGCAGAAGAAGATTACCAGAAGAAATTGTTCCTCTGGAAGAAGGCTCAACAGGACCTTGAAAACGAGAAGGCTGCATTAAAGAGAGACGGTGTTGGGGGGAAGCAGCAACTCACCGCCGAAGAAGTTGCAGAGTTCAGAAAGAAACAGAAGGCTGCAACCGGCGAGACGGGAGAAGCGACAACGACCCCGAGATCAAAACCAGACAAACGCCCATCTAAACACAGAGCATCTGGTGGAGCAAGCCGGGTGCCAACCGAGTCTGAAGCCGATTACGTCAAGTCTGCACGCGAACGTATCAAAGTCCTTGATGATGCATACGATCAGTTCATCGGAATGCAGTCAATGTGGATGTCAGGCATTGAGCAGTCGATCACCGATATGCTTGATGGGGTCAGACTGGCATCACAAGAGATGGTCTATGTCATCACCGCAGAGATCCAGAAGAACATCGGTGGCAAACTCAAGACCATAGGGAAACAGATCGAAGAGTCGTTCGGCGCAAAGTCTACCTCTGGTGTCAGCAGTATCGCTGGAAAATTAGATACTATCAACACCACGCTGCTTGAGATCAAGAACGGGCTGGTCAGGCAGAAGTATATGCAGGACGTCAAGTCCGTGCCGAAAAGCATTGAGGACGAAGCCCCGCAGAAAGCCATT
>JAKQFZ010000443.1 GCA_029558215.1 Candidatus Omnitrophota bacterium | reverse complement strand
TGGCCATACACGATCGCTCCATGAGCGCTGCAAACTCTTGGCCTGCTTCTCTACGCTCCGACGTTCTGCTTCAAGTCATAACTGGCCACTTCCGTTCCGCGCTTCCACTCGGCCTTGCGATAGTCCAGCGAGATGGTCTCCGTCGGCTTGGTCTCACCGCTGTGGAAGCCCACGCTCACGTTGCTGATCTGACAATCTTCCAACGTCACTTTGAAATATTCCTTGTTACTGCCGTCCACAAAGGTGATGGTGGCTTTCTTAAACAGTTTCTTCTCGGCGCAGGCCTTGGAAATCGACGGACTGGATTGATCCATCTCCTTGACGATGACCGCCGGGGAGAAATTTGTGATACGGGCATTCTTGTTGCTTTCTTCATCGAATTCTCCGGCCTGCGTAATGGAATAGGAGAGAGACTGGACGACGATTTGGCCTTCAAACCCGCTGGTCGTGGCTTTTCCCTTTAGGCCCATATCCAAAAAACAATTCTCATTGACTCCCTGTGCCATACTCGTCCTCCTTGAAATGAGTGTAGTGCGATTGTCTCTTCGATCTGATGATCGACATGGGTGCTACAAAGCAATCGGCATGCCACCACCATACAAGAACCCCTGATGCCCTCTTTCTGACACTAAGTACTTCCCACAGTGAAGAAATCTCCTGCCATCGTCCTCGCGAGTCCAACCGGTTTTCTGCCTCGTCGTCGCGGCACAGTATCTAAAAGGATTCTCCCCGTATCTAAACCGATTCACCGTTCCCTCTACCTCTGGCCTCGGCACATCGAGAGAGGTGCATGGCACCCGTCGCCATCACTTCGCTGGCGGAGGCAATTCCGCCACCAACCGGAGGGAAATCGTAATTTCGTCCAGTTGGAAATGCGGTTTCAGATATGACACGGCCTTATAGCATCCTGGTTTCCCTGGGATCTCCGAAACTTCGATACGCGCCTCTTTCAGCGGATACTTGGCCTTGAGTTCCTGGCCCGCATCCTCGGTGCTGATCACATAGTTCTTGATCCAGCGATTCAGAAAGTCTTCGCAA
>JAKQFZ010000441.1 GCA_029558215.1 Candidatus Omnitrophota bacterium | reverse complement strand
CCAAGGAATGAGATTCTACTGCAGTAGCACGACACCGGGACACTTTGTCGCTGGCCCTGGAGTGAACTACGATCACAGTATGGACTGGACTTTCACCACCGTTGAGAGTTTCTTTATTGATTGTGTTTATTTCGAAGGTGGCATGACATTCGATGCGACAACGTACGCCAATCGGAATTTGCGCCCACTGAACCTGACCTCAGTTGAGGAGTGGATCCAGTACTGATGACGGTTTCAAAACCTCTCTACGAAAGGAGGATGGACTCGATGAAACAAAATGAGACTCATGGTTTCACTCTGATTGAACTCCTCATCGTCGTGGCAATTATTGGAATCCTTGCCGCTATTGCCATCCCCAATTTCCTCAGCGCACAGGTTCGCTCAAAAGTGGCTCGATGCAAAGAGGACATGTTCTCTCTGGGCACTGCACTGGAAGCCTATGCAGTGGACAACAACTCACACCCATACCGGGACATGAGCTGGTATGCGTTCAACGTGCCTGCCTTGCCACCGGAGCTGCGTCCCGCAGCGGCAATTTCCGCTCTGACGACTCCCATCGCTTTCATCAAGTCAGCTCCGCTGAATCCCTTCATGAACAACACCGATCAGCCCGGTGGCCCTGTTCATTATCGCTACTTTGGGCCTTACTGGAAGGCTTTGGCCCTCTTGGGTGGAAGACCCAACGTCGCCAAAGTCTGGTCTATCGGTTCCTGTGGACCCGACGGCATTTCTAACTGTGGCGAATGGGGGATTTTTGGGCAGACCTACTTGGAGGCGATACCCGGGAATCCGCCTCTCTGGGAGAATGGCTGTCTGTACGACCCAACCAATGGTGTCACCAGCAAGGGTGATATCATGCGGTTTGGGCCTTAGGCGATTCATCACAAATGGGGGAGAGGACTTCGGTTCTCTCCCCCTCTGCATTTTAGGAAACCGTAAGTCACCGATCGCAACAGGAGCATAATGCGAGGTCTTGGAGTGTCGTCTCTTGTTCAGAAAGCACTAGCAGCATTATTGATATTCCTCGCCTTATGTCTGCTGCTGTTCGTCAAGACCCCAACTTCCAGAGATCCCGGCCGAGTCAACATAACCGTCTGGAATGTTACGGGAGCCGATGAAACGGAGCCCGTTGTCCCAAACTGGTTCAATGAATCACAGGACGAGATTTATGTGACCGCAGCAGGTGTCCCATTCGCCGAGATAGAACGAAAGTTCCTCACAGCCGTTATCGGAAGAGTTCCTCCGGACGTTTTTGAGTATTTTGGTTCTGTTGTTCAGTGGTCATCACGCGGTGCGCTGCTTCCTTTGGATGATTTCATTGAGAAGGACGGGTTTGATCGATCTGCACTTTTCCCTGCCTTGTGGGATGAGATGATGTGGGAGGGGGAAACCTACGCCATACCGACTGGAGCAGCATGCGAAGCGTTCTACTGGAACAAGACTCATTTTCGAGAGGCGGGACTTGATCCCGACCGTCCTCCAATGACCTGGGATGAGCTGGAACAGTTCGCAACAAAACTCACCCTGCGTGATTCCCGAGGGGAGCTGTCCAGAGCTGGGTACATTCCAGGATACTGGAGTCCTTGGGGCGGACCGATGTTCCTTTTCTGGGCACTTCAGAAAGGAGCAGAGTTTCTTTCTCATGACGGAAGAACAGTGACCTTGACCTCAACTGCGTGTGTTGAGGCACTTGAATGGGATGCGGGGCTTTTTCAAAGGTTAGGGGGAGAAGATCTGATCCGCCTGCGGTCTTCGTTTGGCTTTGGGGCTCAACACGGATTCATGAGCGGACAGGTGTCCATGATTCTTCAGAAATCCAGTTTCGTTCAAGAACTATCCAAATTCGTTCCTGATCTGGAATATGGGGTTGCCCCCTTTCCGGTTCCAGAGGGAGGGAGGCCAGCCACGTGCTCTGGAACTGTATGGATAGGTATTCCGGCTGGCTGCAAGCATCCAGAACAGGCATGGAAGTTCATCTCTTTTGCCCTTCAGACAGAGACACAGATGCGCGCAGCGGCTTACATTCGAGAAAGAGGACTCGCGGCCTTTTTCCCAGCCAACATAGAGGCGGCTCGGTGCCCGCAACAGATGGCTTTGCCCGGCATGCCCGTATTCCTGGAAAGCATGCAATATGCGTTTAGTCCGACTGTTGTCCCTTTGGCACACACCGTATTCTGGAGAGAGTACTCTCGCGCTTGGGACGACGCCGTTCGTGGGCAATTTTCTGCCAGACAAGCTTTGGAGCGTGCACAACGAGAGATACAGTCGGTTCTCGATGATCAACTGGAGTACAATGACTATTACCTGCGGGTGAAAGGCAGGAAATCTTCCATGGAGCAGAGATCCCGATGAGAGTTCCTGAGCACAGTCCGGCACCTGTTTCAGCAAAGAAAGTCTGCAGAATAGCGAAGAAGTCCAGATTCGGTAGAGAGACCGGATTGGGGTACTTGTTTGCCAGCCCATGGCTTATTGGATTTGTCGTCTTCGGACTCTATCCAATCGGGATGTCTATCTACTACAGCCTGTGTCGCTATGACGTTTTACGTCCACCGATGTTCGTTGGGTTGGCCAACTACCGCTATCTCTTCGCCGAATCTTCGACTTTCTGGCACTCAATAAGGAATACATTAGTTTTCACCGTATTCCGAGTTCCTTTGGTGATCTTGGGTTCCTTGCTCTTGGCAATGTTGGTAGAACGGCAGCGTCCTGGAATCAGGCTTGCCCGAACGCTCTACTATCTGCCATCAATTATCTCTGGAGTCTCGCTCTCTGTTATCTGGCTCTGGCTCTACAACCCCAAGCATGGATTGATCAACCAATTCCTCATGCATTTTGGCATTCAGACTCCACTCTGGCTCGAATCGCCAACCTGGTCAAAGCCTGCGCTGATCCTTATGGGTCTATGGTCTATCGGTGGTGGTAGGATGATCCTTTTCATCGCCGGCTTGAACTCAGTTCCTCGACAACTCTATGAATGTGCACTCTTGGATGGCGCGGGATGGTGGCATCGGTTCCGTCACATCACGCTGCCTCAGATCGCAGGCATCCTATTCCTGCTCACCGTCGCCGAGATGATTGGATCGTTCCAAGTCTTCACCGAGTCATACATCATGACGCGAGGTGGCCCGTCCAACTCAACACTCTTTTACAATCTCGAACTCTACAACAGAGCTTTTCTCGATTATCAGATGGGACTGGCTTCCGCCATGGCATGGCTTCTCTTCCTGGGAACTATGGCGGTGACAACTGCCCTGTTTCGGTGGGTCGGTACGCGCATCTATTACGAAGCATCAGGCGCAGACGGCAAAAGGTTCTAGAATGAAGAGTAGAAAGATACCTCAGAGCCAGCACACGCGACTTCGCAGTCTCAGCTGGCGACGCATTTCCGGAAATGGCTTTTTCTATCTTGTAGTCTTCGGTATCGCCCTTCTCATTGTGCTGCCTCTACTCTGGGTTCTTTCCAGCTCACTCAAGACACCCGAACAGGTCTTCGATATCTCCAGCCAGTGGATTCCCCGCCCGATTCAGTGGGCAAACTACATTCGCGCTTTTCAAAGCATGCCTGTGCTCTTGTACACGAGAAATACAGTCATCATAACGAGTCTCTGCATTCTCGGATACCTACTATCTGGGTCGCTGGTTGCCTATGCCTTCTCCCGTTTGCGCTGGCCAGGGCGTGATCTCTTCTTTATGATCCTTCTGGGCACGATGATGCTGCCTGCACAAGTGACAATCATCCCACTGTTTGTCCTGTTCAGAAATCTGGGTTGGCTGAACACATATTATCCCTTGATTGTCCCTTCATACCTGACCGGTTGGCCGTTCTTTATCTTCCTCATGAGGCAGTTCTTTCTCACCGTTCCTCAGGAGTTGACCGAAGCAGCCCAAGTTGACGGTGCCGGACATTTCTTCATCTACAGCCGAATCATTCTCCCGCTTGCCAAGCCTGCACTCGCTTCGGTGGCGATCTTCGCGTTCTTTCTTCATTGGAATGACTTCTTTGGCCCTCTGATCTTCCTGACAGAAGAGGGTAAGTCTACACTTGCCCTTGGTTTGGCGGTTTACGCGGGACGCCATCCATCCGAATGGGGTATCCTGATGGCGATGTCGGTAGCAATGCTTATCCCAACCACGCTGGTTTTCGCACTTTGTCAGCGCTATTTTGTTGAGGGTATAACGATGACGGGACTGAAGGGGTGAGCAAATTGCTCAGAGCCACAACACCCATACGCTTGTCCGAGAAAACAATCGCATTGGTCTGGTTGGGATTCAGGCTTCTGCTGATCTCTTTTAGCATCAGATATGGCGTGTTTCTCGACGCCCTTCTCTGTGTGTTGCTGCTTTCCAGAGTCATTGTCCCGAGGCAGTTGAACCTGATTCTTTTGCTGCTCTCTTCGATGTTGATACAGGCTGCAGATCCCGCCTTCGGTGTATTTGCGGCAATTTGGTTCAGTCTCATCCCAGCATGTTTCTTGATTCAAAGAACGCCTCGCCTCCGTAGCCTTTTCGGATACGGTCTGTTCTTGGGATTGCTTGTATCCATGGGAATATTCTCCTGGCTGTATGAAGCGATGGTTGTCTTCTGGGAGGTCCCGGGTCTGCTCGCCTTGCCTGTCTTTGGGTTGCTTGTCTTCTTGCTGGCTCTGCCGTATGGCGTTTTCACGTTGCTGACAGGAATGATACACTCAAGGACAGATATTCCCCTGGGTTTTGTGGCTGCAGTGGTCTTCGCGCTTGTTGAGTTCTGGACTCCCTATCCAGTCAAGGGACAGTGGGCTTTAGCTCAGACCTGGGTTCCCGCATTGATCCAAGTATCCGACCTGGCGGGAATGCCAGGGGTGACTCTGCTCCTTGCGCTTGTCAATGGTCTCCTTTTCGAATCTGTTCGAGCAATGTGGCAGAAACCAAGATCAAGAGCGGCTCGCCTTGCCATGGTCGCAGTGTGTATTCTGCTCGCTCAAGTCATCTATGGCCTCTGGTGCCTTCAAGCCTATGAGCCACATCAGAGTGATCCATCAATTCGAGTTGCGATGATTCAGCCTGTGTCTCCACTCAAAGTGCTCAATTCCGATGGAGAAACAAAGAAAGAGATTGCGGACACGCTGCTGGCTCTTTCACTTGCGGCAGTGACGCAGTTCGACTCAACACCCGACCTTCTGATCTGGCCTGAAGGCGCGGCTCCAGTCTCCTACCAAAGTCCGGCGTTCAATTCCGAGTTCATTGATGTCATCAGGGATTTTCATGCCCGGTCGCCGGTTCCCCTGTTTATACAGGATATCGAATTCCCAAACGTCTCCCGCGAGCCTCATGAACGCATCAGATATTACAACCACACTTCACTGATTCAGTCCGACGGAACACTGCAGGCTGGGTACCGAAAAAACTGCCTTCTCCCGATGGCTGAGTACCTTCCTTGGGAGCGTTCTCTTCCCTTGCTGCGGAAGTGCTTCCCTCAAACTCGTTCGCTCCTGCCTGGCACAGAGATGAAACTCATCGAGGGAGTTGGCAGCCCCTTTGTTCCACTGGTATGCTATGAGTTGGTGTTCTCTGACTTTGTCAGGAGATTTGTCAGAAAGGGTGGCACCTACATTGTCAACGTCACAAATGACCGATGGTATGGCGTTGACCAGCAACCCTACCAGCATTTGGCATATGCCGTGTTCAGGGCAGTTGAGAACCGCAGGCCGGTTGTCAGAGCGACCAACTCAGGCATCTCGGCCTTCGTGGACAGCCGAGGCGTTATCCGCAAGGGCGAGAGGACTCACATCATGCAACGCACAGCACTGAGCGCCACGGTATATCCCAGTAACACCAAGAGTTTTTATAGTCGCTATGGTGACCTTATCTTGAAATGGGGCGTAACTCCCTTGGTATTGATCGTATTTACGTTGAGGCTTCGCATCGCGAAAAAGGCAAAGGCGAAAGGAATATCATGAGATCAACAATGACTGCAGTTTTTGTGTTGGCTGGCCTGCTGATGAGTACCCGGGCATGGACAGCAGTTCCAGCTATGTCGGCAGTTCCGGACGTATCATTGGAGCAACTGCTCCTTCCTCAGAAGCGAGGCTGGCTTGGAGCCGATGTGGACACTTCAATTCCGCTGACGGAGAGCAGACTGCTCTGGCTGTTCGGCGATACGATAGTCGGCACTCTCACCGACCAAGGTGCGAGAAAGGGTACCATGGTCAGAAACTCAATAGGCATTCAAGATTTGGTCGGCGACTCCTCGGCTGCCGTTCAGTTCTACTGGGATATGAGAGACAATGTTCCCGGTTCCTTCTTCATGGCACCCAACTACGATCTTGACTTCTGCTATTGGCCTTGTTCCGGTTTGATGGTGGACGATGAACTCTTTGTGTTTTGCTATAAGGTGGTGGATGGTGGTGGAGGAGTCGGCGCTTTCGCATTCAAGGTCGTCGGTACAATACTCATCAGAGTTGCCAATCCACTCGAGTCCCCAAGACAATGGGTCACCACGGTGACAGAACTTCCCTTCGGCGGCGAGCATCAGGGGTTCTGTTCGGCTGTAATCCAGTTGGACAACTTCGTCTATCTCATCGGATTCGACGATGGAGTCGTTGCAAGCGCACAGACACGCCAGGCAGTTCTTGCACGCATCCGCGTGGATGATCTGAAGTCAAATCCGACGGAGGGACATTTTCAGTACTGGGTCAAATCTGACAGGGATGAAGGTCAATGGAGCCTGGACAAATCTTCCTTGCGTCCGATTCTGCCCCATGGATTTGCAGAGGGGACAGTCTATTTTGACAACTCTCTGAATGCCTTTGTCATGCCAATACAGACATTCTTCTCATCGGATATTTCAATCGTGACTGCACCAACGCTCACTGGCCCTTGGTCAGAACCAGTTAAGGTCTATGAAGTCCCTGAAACACGCGATCAGAGAGGCATTTTCGCCTATGCGATCAAGGGACATCCCCAATTGAGTCAGCCAGGTGAACTGGTCGTTAGTTATATTGTGAACAAGGATGATTTCTGGAGTCTCTTTTCCGATTCTACAACCTACTATCCGCGTTTTATCAGAGTACACTTCGGAGGTAACAAGTGACACAACAAGATGCTTCCACAGCAGATCGCAACATGCCTCAGTTGAAGATCGCTCTGGAGATCGCTTCTGCAGAACCTGAGTTGCAGCTGGAAACCCTTTTCAAACCACCCAAACAGGGGTTTCTCGGTGCCGACGGTGCCTTGTCCATCCCGCTCACTGCCACGAAGTCAGTGTGGATTTTTGGAGATACCTTTGTCGGAGAACCGTCCGCGAGCATACGTCGCGGAAGCACTTTTATCAGAAACTCTGTTGCGGTTCTGGATCGTTCATCCAACCCTCTTGGAGAAGTCACTTTCTACTGGGATCGCCATTCTGACAAACCGTCCTCATTCTTCCCCCATGACGGCATTCATTGGCACTGGGCAGGGACGGGCACCATGGTTGATGGTATGCTCTTTCTCTTCTGTTACAAATTGGAGCCGGCAACGAATTTCTTCCAGTTCCGCATCGTTGATCTCTGTCTGATTCGAGTCGAGAATCCCCTCGACTGCCCTGAACAATGGGCTTTCGAAATAACCGATCTCGGTTTTGGAAACCTGGACAAGGGCTACTGCAGTGCTGCCTACGCTGCGGATGGCTTCATATATCTGCTGGGCTTTGACCACCTTCTCATGAAGAGCAGAACGGTTCTGGCACGAGTCTCTGTCGAGGCTCTGAAATCACACCCTTCGCGTCAGTGCTTTGAGTTCTGGGCCCATGGCAAGTCCGGCTCATTCTGGTCTGCAGAGGAGCATAATCTGGAGAGTATTCTCAGTGAGGGCGTCGCCGAATCGGCACTGCAACGCGTTGGGGATCTTTTTGTCTACACAACCTTCACTCCCTTTGATCCAGCCATCAGACTCTACTTTGCTCAGGATATCAGGGGACCCTGGGAAGGGCCTATCCACGTTTACGACGTTCCCGACCATCAGAAGGCAAAGACCGTGTTCAGCTACGCTGCAAAACCCCATCCAGAGTTATCCAGTGACCCTGGCGAGATCATTCTGACCTATGCAGCAAACTGCTCCGACTTCGACAGAGTCCTTGATGATCTGGAACTGTACTATCCGAGATTCGTCCGCGTTCGGTTAAGAAGCACGCCTTTGGGCTGAGGTTGATAAAGAGACTGCTTCGTTCGGCAAGGAGGTTTGACAATGACATCCAGAGAGAGAGTCTTGACAACACTGAATCACAAGGAACCAGATCGGATTCCGATAGACTTTGGAGCCATGCGCTCTACTGGAATTATGGCAGTGGAATACAATCGCCTTAAGGCACACCTCGGTCACCATCAAGGCGAGACCTTTGTCTACGACCTAATGCAGCAACTCGCGGAGCCCGAACCATGGATACTGAAGCTCTTCTCGGCAGACGTGGAGCAACTCCACAGACTGCGTCCGGCGTTTGGGTATTCCATTCTCAACAAGCGAGCGGGCGTTTTGCCAGACGGTAGTCCTTGTATCTATCCAGCAGATTTCCAGCCTCAACCCTATAAGGAAGGAGAAGCGTTGTTTGCATACGGACAACCTTTTGCCTATCGCCCAGAATCCAGCTACGTCTTTTATGCCATGGTGCATCCTCTCAGCGGAGCCAGAGACACTGGAGAAATTGACCAGTTCACATTTCCAACGATTGATGATGACGAGTTTCAGTACCTCTCCTGGCGCTCAAAGCAACTCAGGGAGAGCACTGACCGTGCCATACTAGGTGCTTTTGGCGGCAATGTCATCGAATCCGGTCAATTCGATTTTGGATATGACGAGTTTCTCATGTTAATGGCAACTGAACCCCTGTTGGTTCATCATTACTTTGACCGCCTGACAGAACATTGGATTCAGTGTCTTGATCGCTACATTGAAGCGGTTGGAGACAACATAGACATCATCCAGGTCGGTGATGATCTTGGAACCCAGCACGCACCTGTCATCTCCCCGAAGATGTATCGCGAGATGGTGAAGCCCTATCATCAGAGGATCTACCAGCACATCAAGGCAAAGAGCAAGTACCACGTGTTTCTACACACCTGCGGAGCCATCTCAGAACTAATCCCCGATCTCATTGAAGCAGGGGTTGATATTCTGAACCCTGTTCAGACCTCAGCCGAGGGGATGGCTCCTGAGAGCCTCAAGCGGAGTTTTGGAAATGACGTTGTCTTTTGGGGTGGCGGGTGCGAGACGCAGACAACACTTTTTCAGGGGACTCCACAGGATGTGAAGCGAGAGGCCAAGGAGCGTCTTGGTATCTTTGGCGCTGGTGGCGGCTACGTCTTTACGCAAATCCACAATATCCTTGTGGGATTCCCTCCAGAGAATGTGGTTGCTCTGTACGAAGCAGCCCAGGAATGCTGATGGCAACGACAATACCCGGTTCATATCTGCCATTTCTTCTTGACGCCTTTGCCCTATTGCGGCTATTATGATTGCGGAAATAGATTGGGAGGTTTCTGGTCTCAGTTTGCTTTCATCTCTGTATGGTCTTTCCTTTCAGGATCGATCTCGAGAGCGGCTGAGGGATCGTGAGGGGCATGGATCGTGTTCATCCTTTCAACAGTATTCCGTCAGATCCGACGGAGTCGGTTTTTCGCGTCTGTTTGCAGGGAATCCCTATCGTTAGGCATTCGGTTTTTTGACGGTCGATCCGTCGAAAGGAGTCTGGTCATGTCTAGGAGAATCTGTGTATTTCTGGCTGTCTTGTGGACGTTGAGCCTGGTATCTGTGGCTCAGGCTGTGAATTGGTCAGTTCTGCCCTCCAACGACGTTGGACGGTGTGGTCACACATCGGTCTATGACGATGCGTTGGATCGCATGATCGTCTTTGCAGGTCGAGGTTCCAGTGGTTATCTGAACAGCTGCACACAGATGAGCCTGAGCCTGGGCAACGAAGCATGGAAGTCCCTGGCGCCGTCAGGGGAGTCTCTTCCCGTGCCAAGAGCCTATCACACAGCCATCGTTTATCCGGCAGACTCTGGCAACTACATGGTAATCTTTGGTGGCAAAGGAGGAACCACTAGGGTCAACTACTATTCCGACACCTGGGCAATGTTCATGAAGAAGGGTGAAGAAGCCTGGAGTCAACTCCAACCCAAAGGAATTATCCCACCTGCCAGAGAGAGCCACAGTGCCATCTACGATCCCAAATGGAAGCGCATGATTGTTTTTGGCGGCAGAAACGCGGCAACGTCCATGAATGACCTCTGGGTGCTGGACTTGGCAACTCTTACCTGGAGCGCCCACGGTTCAACCCAGAAAGGACCCTCAAATCGAGCCGGACACAGTGCGGTCTACGATGCAAAAAACGAACGCATGCTTGTCTTTGGTGGAGTTCTCGACACGGGTCTCTACACGACTGAAATCTGGTCGCTGGACTTGTCCATCGAAGATGGTGGATGGACGAAGTTACCTACGGAAGGAAAAGGAGCCCACGGGGTTGCCTGGCACTGCGCTGTGTATGATGATCCCAACAAACGAATGCTCACTTTCGCGGGTACGGATGGGGCACAGACGAGTTATCTGCAATGCGTCTCTTATGTCTCCTCGGTAACGGGTTCCTGGATGGCCTTAAGCCCAACTGGTGTCACTCCCCCAGCTCGGCAGGATGTGGCGGCGGTCTTGGATCCTGAGGACGAGCGACTGGTTGTTTTCGGAGGGCAGGCTGGTTTTGTTGGGATTTTCGGAGATGCCCATGAATTGAGCTGGCGTCCTTTGCCGACA
>JAKQFZ010000410.1 GCA_029558215.1 Candidatus Omnitrophota bacterium | reverse complement strand
TGAGTACAGGTGAGCCTTACCATTACGGACGCAGTAAGGAAACAGAAGGAAAGTCTCTGTCTTTGGCACTTGATAACGCTTGACATCTTGCCCGGAAACCAAGGGATGCATCAGCGTATCCTCGATCTCAACCTCTTCGCCACCCTTGTTTTCGTAATGCCCGTTGGCAATCCGACGAAGATGATAGATACCATCAGCACTTGTCTGTATGCCAACCGTAATTAAAGCCAGATCCTTGAGTTGAAGGCAGCGCTTGCCCAATCTAGTGATCAAATTCCGTCCAAGGTCGGGCAACAGGTTCCATGCCTCTTCGTCAGGTAGTTCGTCGTACCTTATTGCTGTATGAGGTGCGCTCCAGTCTGCGGTGGAGATGTCTCCATCGGAAGCGAAGAGACAGCGGACGGCTTCGCACCTCTCGGCTCGGAAGAACTGAAGCGCCGTATAGGTTGTGGCTTCCTCAAATACCTGAAAAGACTTGAAGTCAATCCATCGATCAAGGTTTCTGCTTTGTTTGAGCCACTTCCGAAGTGACTTCCCATACTCATTGACCATCCAGACGTTGGGAGCGATGTATCCCATGCGTCCTTCAGGTTTCAGAAGTTCGATGCCCTTTTCAATGAAGGGAAGATAGAGATCGAAGTTCCCCGATTGCGTCGAGGCGTAGCGGGGGGAGCCGTCTTTGCGGCGGGCGTTGACAAGATACTCGGCAACGTCGGCTTCGATCTTTCGGAAGTTCTGGAGTTTGACATAGGGTGGATTGCCGATGACACAGTCGAAGCCGCCTTCTTCAAAGACTTTGGGAAAAGACGCTTCCCAGTCAAAGACGTTGACCCGCTCGCGTTTGCTTTGATCCAGTTCGGCAAAAAGGGAATCATGCTTCATCACATAGAAGTCATCAAAGTCGCGACCGACCAGGCTGTTCCCGCATTGGATATTGTTGTCGAGATGCGACAGCACCTTCTTCGGGAGAGCGGTGTGCATCCAGAGGGCAAGTTTGGTGATTTCCACGGACTCCGGGTTGATATCCACACCGTAGAGGTTGTTAGCGAGAATGCCTTTCATGATGTGATCTTCTTCCCACAACACCTTTCCGCGACAGCGATTCTGTTCAGCATAGATCCATTTGTACTCGCTTTTGAGGAATTCCAGTGCCTGCACGAGAAAGGCACCTGATCCACAAGCCGGGTCAACAATTCGAATTGTCTCGAGGTAGGTCTGGTAACTGCTCAGTGCATGCACCCACGCTAAGACGGGGTTCTTTCGCTTGGAGTTTCCGTACTTGTCAACGTCTTTCTTCTTCGGCTCGCGCTCGGGTACGAGTCCGAGTTGGTTCTTGATATCGCTGAGGCGTGCCCCCACGGTTTCACGAACAATATATTCGGTCACCCATTCGGGGGTGTAATAGACGCCGTTGCGCTTGCGTTTGGAGAGAAGGTTGATGGAAGGTCTGCCTTCGGCTTCTGCTTCCATGATCTCCAGTTCGGTAATTGACTGTTCAAAGATGCGCCCCAGAGCGTAGAAATCAATCACGCGCTCATGGGCGGCGTTCTTGATCCCGAAGTTGTACTTGGCGGAGAAGTACAGGAGCGTCAGCGGATGCGCGAGCAGAGTTGCATGACCTTGAGTTCCCTGATTCTTTGCGCAGAAGACCTTGGCGGGAATCTGGAGATTCTCAAGTGCCGGCAGTGGCTCAAAGAGACCGCCGTTGAAACGGTTGATCGTATGCTCTCCAAAGACGCCGCCATCTGCCATGAGGGTGAAAATGTTCTTGAGCCGTTCCCACGAAACCATATCGTTGGGATTGTAGTATTTACTGCAGCTGTGTTCGATCAGCACGTCACGTAACAGATCACCGGGAAAATCGAGCGAGCGTCCCATGTCCTCACAGAAGAGAATGAAAATGCAGCGGTCGAGCAACCGCTGAGTCAGACGAACCAATTCACCAGGAGTGCCGGTAAAGCCCGGATTGTGTTGGCGGATTGTCAGGTAAAGGTGTTCGCGATAAGCCCGGTAATCTGAGTAGAAGTCGTTTTCCAGATTCTTCTCATGGACAAGTTGATCTTCGAGCAGTTGCTGGAGATATGAGGTTCCTCGCTCGGAAAGCAGCGAAGAACGATGGAACAGCTTCCAGAAAATGAAACGCAGAAACTCTGCAGAATCGCTCTTTGCGAGAAGCGATTCCTCC
>JAKQFZ010000404.1 GCA_029558215.1 Candidatus Omnitrophota bacterium | reverse complement strand
GCAAGGACGTGGTCGAGGCCGCCGAAACCGATATCATAAGCCCAACCGTCACCGCCGAAGATCCATTGTGATTTCTTCACAAGATGGTCTTTCAGCGCCAGGATCTGCTTGCAGTAGTTGCAGTCGCAGGCTTCAGCGCCGGCAACGATCTTAGGAGCAAGCTCCATGGTCTTCACGCCGTCTTCGCGGTTGTCAATCCATTGCTGGAAGAGATCTTTCAGTGCTGGAGAGCAGCAGTTGCAGGTGGTGATGGCTTCTTTCATGATGCGTTCCACGCGGTCGCGCATCTTATGCGTTGCGGTAGCCATGCCAAGACCGAACTCGGCATTGTCTTCGAACAAGGAGTTAGCCCATGCCACGCCCTTGCCGCTACGTTTGTTCTTACAATAAGGTGTCGCAGGTGCAGAACCGCCGTAGATTGACGAGCAACCCGTGGCATTAGCAACCATCATACGTTCGCCAAACAGCTGGGTGATGCACTTGATGTAAGGTGTCTCACCGCAACCTGCGCAAGCTCCGGAGAACTCGAACAGCGGTTGTGCAAACTGGCTGTTCTTCACGTTGGCGTACTTGTCGATAAGGTTGTCCTTGTAGGTGACTTTGTTCTGTGAATAATCCCAATTTGCGGCTTCTTCAAGTTGTTCCTCAAACGGTTTCATCACCAGAGCCTTTTCCTTGGCGGGGCACACATCGGCGCAGTTGCCGCAACCGGTGCAGTCCATGACGGACACTTGCATACGGAAGTGCATGCCAGCAAGTTCCTTAGGCATCTTGATGTCGGCAGTCTTCATGCCCGCAGGAGCGTTCTTCTTCTCGTCGTCGGTCATGACAACAGGACGAATGGCGGCATGAGGGCAAACCAGCGAACACTGGTTGCACTGGATGCAGTTTGCGGAGTTCCATTCAGGAACCATCGTGGCAACACCACGTTTTTCATATTGTGTCGTGCCAGCCGGGAATGTGCCGTCGATAACTTCCTTCAAAGCGCTGACAGGAAGGTCGTTGCCACATTGTGCGACCATAGGACGCATGACCTTGTTGATGAACTCAGGGTCAGCAGGATTCGACTGGAACTTGAAGTCGGTAGAGCAGGACAAATTGGCCCACTCGGCAGGGATTTCAACCTTGACAACATCACCACCGCGGTCAACGGCAGCATAGTTCTTGTTGACGACATCCTCGCCCTTCATGCCATAAGACTTCACGATGAACTTCTTCATCTGGTTCACGGCAAGGTCGTAAGGAATGACTTGTGAAATCTTGAAGAAGGCCGACTGAAGAATGGTGTTGGTACGGTTGCCCAAGCCAATTTCACCAGCGATCTTTGTAGCGTCGATGATGTACATGCTGATATGATGCAGAGCAAGATATTTCTTCACGTAATCAGGGAGGTTCTTTTTGGTTTCCTCAGCATCCCATGGTGAGTTGTAGAGGAAGGTGCCGTTGTCTTTCAGACCTCTCAGGCAGTCATATTTGCTGAGGTAGGAATGGACGTGGACAGCGACGAAGTCAGGAGTGCCGACAAGATAAGGAGCGAGGATGGGCTGATCGCCGAAACGCAGGTGCGAGCAGGTGTAGCCACCCGACTTCTTGGAGTCGTAGTCGAAGTAAGCCTGACTGTATTTGTTGGTGTTGTCACCAATGATCTTGATGGAGTTCTTGTTGGCACCGACGGTACCATCAGCGCCGAGGCCGTAGAACTTGGCTTCGAACGTTCCTTTAGGAAGGATGGAGAACTCTGGGAGCACTGGCAGCG
>JAKQFZ010000395.1 GCA_029558215.1 Candidatus Omnitrophota bacterium | reverse complement strand
ACCAACTCCCAGCACGTCCGTTTCACCGGAATACTGGCAGCAGTCGCACTAACCAACTCGTAAAGAGACAGTACGAACATTCAGGGGATCGGCTCTCAGAGCCGATCCCCTGGTTCTTTCTATGGATGCGGTTTTGGGTCGTTGTCATCTTCTGGTACGCCGGGTGCCGGGTGCCATCCCGCTAGTCGGGCATGCCCGCCTGTTTCATGGCCGACAAGCGGCCATGCCACCCGCCCATTCATGGCGCGAATTCGTATTACAGGAATTGTGCAACGCAGTATGAATGCTGCCCTACCAAACTTGGAGTACGCAAAACTGCTTGCGCAGATGCGGTAGCAAGTTACCGCACTCCCTTAGGCGTCAGCATCCTGCCTGCCCTACTGAACCAGCGTGACCTGGTAGTCTCGAAGCACCGTTTGAAGATAGTTTGGTGTGAAATTGGGGAGACCGGAGAATCGTTTTCCTTTGACCATCTCCTTCAGGAGAGATTGGCCAAGGTGGAAGTTCTCTTGCGCTTCCAAAGCCTGCTTGTAGAAAGGAATGTCTTGAAGGCGTTCCTGATCCGCCAACGCCGCTTTCAGTCTGAGACTGTAGAGATCCTTGACGGCCCCCAGGATGATCTTCTCATCCGGTTCCTCTTTGAACAAAGGTCTGTCAGGATTGAGAATGTCATCGTTGATGATGCGAACGAGATCTGTTTGGACAATAGATTTCTGGGCGTCTTCGGGAAGCGTTGAGATTCTGTCCTGGAAGATCTCAAATGGGTACTGGGAGATCAGATCGTCTTCAAGTCGCTTGGTGACCCGCTCGGGCATAAACTTATCGAGTTTTCCTTGTTTTTCGAGCGAAGGAAGAACTTCTTCATAGGGACGAACACCACCCTGTTGTCTGCTCTCCAGTTTGAGAAGCACAAGGGAGTCTCCAACCTTGAAGACTCTGCTGACCTGCCCCTCTTCCATTCTTGCGAAAACAACACGAAACTCGGGCTCAACTTCCGTGCTCTCAACGGGGCCTATGACGGATCCCTTGGGGGATTCCGTCGCTGATGAGATGCCTTGGGCGATTTCACGGAAATCCTCTCCGTTGACGATGCGTTGAAGGGCGTCTTCCAGTTTTGACTTCGTAAGTTGTTCCCAACCCGCTTCAGACGAGGCTGACAGGACGACCTGTCTATACGAATAGCGGTCTGGAAGACGGTAGTCATTCAAATGGCTCTCATAGTAGCTCCGGTACCCTGGCTTGAAGGTGGCACGTTCCTGTTCGATGACCGGTTTGACCTTCTCTTCGTAGTACATCCGACTGAAAAGCAAATCCCGTTCCGCCTTGTAGAAGGGTTCCTGCTCCGCACTTAGGGGGATATTGTTCTGTCGGGCATAGGTTCCGAGCATGGTGTCGAAGGCAACTGTCTCGATCCCACGCATCCGCCTCTGAGGATCACTCCAGACTCGCTCCATGACGAGATCTTTGCTGAAAGCGAGTTCCTTCGTTTTGGTCATGAATATGTGAGCACGAACCTGACCAAGCGTGAGCGTTCCACCGCGGAAGGTGGCGACAATGTCAGAATCGTCACGAACTGGCTGCGCGCTGACAACAGAGATCACACACAGCGACACTCCGACAATGGTGATGAAAGTCTTGCAGTTCCAACGTAACAATCTGGTACAGTCCATGGCAAAATCCTCTCTTTTCTTGTGCTGGGAAATCGCGCACACTCTGAAGCGCAACTCCACTATACAATAGTCTTAGTTCTCGTCCGATGAGAGATCTTTGGTGACTTCCACCGACTGCAGACTCTGGATCAGTTGGGGAAGTCTGTTTTCGCAAATACTCCACAGTCTCTCATATCGTATCTCTCCGTATTCATGGGCAATGATATTCCTCAGACCAACAACAGAGGTCCAAGGAATATCCGTAAGTCTGTTCCGAGTCTCGGCAGAGACGTTTCTCGCGGCTTCTCCAATGATCTCAAGATTTCTTTCGATGGCGTTGCGCAACATGCGATCTGAGACAAAGTCCTCGAAGCACCTGCCTTCTATGAACTGCATGATTGCCTTGGCGCAGTCTATCATATCCCACAGTCGAGCCATGTCCCTGGGATCAGCCTTCATAGATGACCTCGCGCGTTCTCAGGATTTCGCGTCTCCGCCAGGGATTGTGCAACGCTTCCTTCTCAACCAGATCCACAGGTCTTCCAAGGTTGCTTTCCAACTCCTGTTTCATGGTGACCAAGTCGAAGAGATCCCAGGAAGCCTCCTGCCCAAAACTCACCAGGAAATCCAAGTCACTTTCAGAGTTGAACTCTTCCGGTCGAAGCGCCGAACCGAACAGTGACAGTTCCCTGATATGCCACTTCTGACAGAATTGCTTCAACGACTCCAAATGACCTTTAATCTCTGAGTTCATGAATACGCTCTCATTGGCTGAAGCACAACCTACAGCCGTGGCGGAGTTGTCCGAGTCTATCGCGAACAAGCTCGCACACTCTGAAGCGCAACCCTACCTCGAAGCCTGTTCCTTCCAATGAGCAAGCGTTTGCGGGAGTGGGCACAGTTCACACGCCCGCAGGTGCTAACTCACTCAGAATGATATACTATCACCTTTCGTCATTTATGACGCAGTCTGCAGGGGAACGTACTCCTGAGACTTCTGCAATAATATACTTCACCCGAGCGATTCTTTCCAGTCTGAGTCGTTTGCGAAGATCCGGTCGTTCTGATAAGTTTACATTCTGTTGTTTGAAAACGCTCTTGGATAAGAGCAGTGAGAGGACGGTCACGATGAGCGAAGTCAGGCAGGAATCGTGTTTCGACCATGCAGCAATCGAAACCAAGTGGCAGCAGTATTGGGATCAACACGGAACTTACCGTGTCAACCTTCATGAGGCGGCCAATCCGTTCTACAATTTGATGATGTTTCCCTATCCGTCCGCGGAAGGACTCCATGTGGGGAATGTCTTTGCGTTTACCGGCTCGGACATCTATGGACGGTTCATGAAACTGCAGGGATACGATGTCTTCGAACCGATCGGGTTCGACGCCTTTGGAATGCACAGTGAGAATTTCGCCATCAAGCAGGGACTTCACCCCGCAACTCTGGTTCCCAACAACATCCGAAATTTCCGTAAGCAACTCAAGCGCATCGGAGCCATGTTTGACTGGGATCACGAGGTCTCGACCACCGAAGCCCCCTATTACAAGTGGACACAGTGGATTCTGATTCAGCTTTACAAACAAGGTTTGATGGAGCGCAAAAAAGGCAACGTCAATTGGTGCCCTTCCTGCCAGACCGTTCTTGCCAACGAGCAGGCCGAAGGCGGACACTGCGAACGCTGCGACACCCCGATTGAACAGCGCAATATCGAGCAATGGTATTTCCTGATTTCCAAATATGCCCAGCGGCTCCTGGACAATCTTTCATGGATAGACTGGTCAGAGGTGACTCGAAAAGCCCAGGAGAACTGGATCGGACGCTCCGAGGGCGCTGAGATCGACTTCGGTATTGACGGATCAACGGAGAAAATCCGTGTCTTTACGACTCGACCGGACACTCTGTTCGGTGCAACCTATGTTGTGTTGGCTCCTGAGCACCCTCTGGTGGAAATGTTGACTCCCGCGGACTACCGTGCGACGGTCGCGGGCTATCGAGAAGAGACCTCTCGAAAGAATCGCCTGGAACGCACCGATCTGAATTTGGAAAAGACGGGCGCTTTCATTGGCGCCTACGCCGTCAACCCAGCCAACGATCAGAAGATTCCAATTTGGATCTCCGATTACGTTCTGATGGAATATGGAACGGGTGCAATCATGGCAGTTCCAGCGCACGACGAAAGAGATTTCGCGTTTGCGTCCAAGTTTGGTCTGCCTATTCCCTGCGTGATTTCCGAAGACGGGATTGCTCGCGAGATGACCGAGGCATACACCGGCGAAGGTACCATGGTCAACTCGGGGCAGTTCTCAGGAACACCTTCTGCGTCTGGCAAAAAGGCAGTTACCGAGTGGCTCCAGAAGAGGGGTTTGGGTGAGGAACGGATCACCTACCGACTGCGCGACTGGTGTATCTCCCGTCAACGCTATTGGGGACCGCCGATTCCAATCATCTATTGTGACAAGTGTGGCGTGGTGCCTGTGCCCGAAGATCAGCTGCCGGTACTGCTTCCTGAAATCGAAGACTACAAGCCGGATGGTTCGGGTAAGTCTCCTCTTCATCGTGTCGAAACGTTCGTCAAGACGACATGCCCAAAGTGTGGCGGAGCGGCGGAGCGAGAGACCGATGTTTCAGATAACTTTCTTGATTCGGCCTGGTACTTCCTGCGCTACCCATCAACCCAGTGTAACGACAAGCCCTACGATACCGAGATAAACCGAAAGTGGTTGCCGGTGGATATGTACATTGGCGGCAATGAACATGCCGTGCTGCACCTGATGTACACTCGCTTCATCTGTATGGCACTACACGATATGGGACTTCTGGAGTTCGAAGAACCGTTCAAGAAGTTCCGTGCTCACGGCTTGATCATCAAAGACGGTGCCAAGATGAGCAAGTCAAAAGGGAACGTCATCAACCCCGATGCGTATCTGGCGGATTATGGTGCCGATACATTTCGAACGTACCTGATGTTCCTCGCTCCTCTCTATGAGGGCGGGGACTTTCGCGATGAAGGCATTCAGGGAGTTCGGCGATTTCTAGAGCGGCTTTTCCGATTTGCCACTGAAACAATTTTTGATGACACCGGCACTGAACCGGTTGAGACCACTCGAAAACTTCACAAGACGATCAAGAAGGTCACCGAGGATATTCAGTCACTGAACTACAACACGGCAATCGCGGCGTTGATGGAACTGTTGAACCTGTTTCGAGAGAAGCAGTGTCGCCGCAAGTCCGAGTTTGAACAGCTGCTTTTGCTGGTCGCTCCGTTTGCCCCTCATCTGGCCGAAGAACTCTGGGAACGCATTGGAAACAAGCCGAGCATCTACGATCATCAGCTGCCAAAGCACGACGAGAGTCTGGTCGTGGATGACGTCATCGAACTCGTGGTTCAGATCAATGGGAAACTTCGTTCTCGACTTCAAGTGCCCAGAGATCTTCCGGAAGCCGAAGCAATAGAGCGCGCCAAGAAGGATGCGAACGTTGCAAAGTATCTTGAGGGAATGCAGATCGTCAAAGTGGTCTACGTTCCCAACCGTCTGGCGAATATCGTGTGCCGACCAGGGAAGTGATGATTGGTGTGTCAGACTCTCTCGGACATTGGTGAATCTGGCTTTCTGAACAAGTTGGCTGAATGGCTCCCTGGAGCCGGAGATGGAATTGTCGTTCCGGCAGGTGATGATGCTGCCGTGGTGCAGTGGGCTTCAGGACAAGGCGTCATCACAACTGACACCTTGGTGGAAGGAACTCACTTCCGGTTGGAGTGGAGCGCTCCAGAAGATATTGCGATCAAACTCCTTCACATGAACCTCAGTGACATCGCCGCGATGGGCGGTGTTCCCGACTTCGGAGTTCTGGCGCTGACGGCCTGTGGCAGCACTCAGTTGGACTGGCTCGAACGCTTCTACCATGCGCTTTTGAAATCCTGTGACACAACCAACGTCCGGTTGGTTGGGGGTGACACAACGGAAGGTTCCTCTATCATACTGACACTGACCGTAGTGGGGCATGTGACAGGTTCCGCCGTGACGTTTGCGACTGCACAACCGGGTGATGCCGTTTTCGTGACAGGCGATCTCGGTTCGGCGCAGGCTGGCTTGGAGGTGCTTCTCAGAAAAG
>JAKQFZ010000387.1 GCA_029558215.1 Candidatus Omnitrophota bacterium | reverse complement strand
CGCGAATCTCCAAGGTGTACTAGATATCCTTTCCTCTCTTTTAGCAGCAAAGCGGTCAGAGTAGAACCCATGTGTTCATATCCATCCATGCGTTGCTGATCCTCACGGATGCGCTGGTTTGCTGCCTCCAAGAGGATGTCCATATCCTCTCTTGGATTCCCCGTGGAAGGATAATCGTCACGATAGAACTCAAGCAGAGTCTCGATAGCAAGACTTGCAGCGAGTCCTCCTCCAGCGTGACCTCCACAGCCGTCTGCCACTGCAAAGAGATAGCCACGTTCAGGGAACTTGACGAAGGGCAGTCCTGGGCAAGAGAAAAGCAACCGATCCTCACATGTCCTTCTGACATAGCCTTGTTCAATATGCGCTGCAGCTGAGAAATCCTCTCCGGAATATTCCCTCTCAGGTATTTTCACGAAACGACGGGACACTGTTTCCTCCTATTCTTTCTCTGATTCCTGTTTGTGCTGTCTTATTGCAGTGAAGAACTCTTGCACATCTTCTGCGCTGAGAAAGTCTTCTTCAGCACCATGCTCTCGAAGTAGTCTAACAAACTCAGGATGATTGTCCATAGCGGCCATAATTATTGGTGTGATCTCATGATCATCTTGCGCGTTGACGTCTGCCCCGCATTCCAGAAGAAGTTTACCTATCTCTATGCAGTTCACTCTGGCTGCAAGATGCAGAGGGGTCTGACCGACGTTATCCACTGCGTTCAGGTCTGCACCCGCAGCAATAAGTTGTAGGACAACATCACGATGGCGGGCTCCGGATGCAATATGCAAGGCGGTCCATCCCTTTTCATCATGACGATTCGGGTCTGCACCTAATGCAAGAAGGACAGCAACGGTCTGCAGATGACCGGCATCTGATGCGAGTTGGAGTGGTGTTCTCCCTTTGGTGCAAACCGCGTCCACATGAGCACCCTCATTGATAAGCATCTCAACGACTCTGTCATGACCCTTTCTTGCCGCCCAACGGAGTGGAGTGAAGCCCTCGTCGTCTGCGGCATTGACATCAGCACCGTGTTCGATGAGCACTCTGACAGACTCCACGTCCCCGAGGAAAGCAGAATCATGCAGTGCTGTCTCTCCATCCTCTTTCCTTGCGGCGATATCCGCTCCGGCAGCGACCAGGAGACTCACGAGCAGAGTATGTTGTCCTTCAGCGGCAAAGTGCAGAGGCGTCCAGTGATCCTCATGAAGGGCATTGACGTCTGCTCCCCTTTCGATGAGCATCTTCGCCGCGGCGCTGCGTCCTCTTAGAGCAGCATGGTGCAAAGGGGTATTCCCGCACATATCCGTCTTGTCCAACTCAGCCCCATGCTGAATCAGGTAAGCCATCGTTGCGAGAGAATCGTTGTCGGCAGCATAGCAGAGTGGAGTCATTCCCCGAAAGTCCACTGCATTGATGTCACAGTCTCTTTGGACAAGCGCATCAACCATTTGAAGGCGGTCTGTGAATGCAGCCCAATGGATCAGATGAAAGCGTCCTGGCTTCTCGCGCCATAGCAGACGATACAAAGACACAGTAGATTTAGGAAATGCGTCGGATAGAACAGCCATGGCTCTCACAAGACAGTGTTTAATCAGCGCGTTCATTACTGCAACCTCCCTGAATTCATTCGATGTTGTCTAACTTCTCCATCCTTCTGCGAAGTTTGTCAAGAGCCCCCTTACCTGAATGGCTCTCAAGCCTCTCTCTCAGTCTCTGCAGATCCCCCCTGAAGTAAGCCTCATTGATGGCTTCCTCACCGCACAGGAGGCGGAGCTGGCGCGCAATGGCTCGTTCTTCAGGATAGCACTGTGGTATTCCCTCAATCGGCTCAGAGCCCAGGTTCAGGATCGCGATGTCCTCGGTGATTCCCTCGTGCAAAGGAGCGCCAAGACGCTCACGTGCCGCTGGATGCGAGAGTTGATGGGTCCTTTCGTGAATGAGTGTCTTTGGAATCTCCAAATGATCTGTAGTTACATGGATAGGTCTTCGGCTTCCCTCGGAGTAACCAAGCACTTTCTCCCCTGGTTCAATTGAGACACCCGCATCCAACAGGTCTTGATCAAATTCCTGACGGTCTTCGATTTCCGGAGGCAGGTCTTTCACTCGTTCAATGACATCCTCTGGAACGTACTCCCTGTAACGTTCTGTCAACTGCTCTACAAATGCCCTGTCAGACTCCCGCAAGTACTTCTCCAAGTGCTGCCGGCGTGCTTCCGTGTTCTCATCGAACAATTTGCTCTCTCTAGTTCTTTCCTGCATCTCGCTCCTCCTGTGCCCGCGTCCTCAGGATTGACAGGTTTCTTACCATCTTCTCGAGAATGTGTTTGGGATATGAAGCAACTATACTCATCGTAAGAAGAATGCAGTAGGCAAGTTCAGGCTTCTCATCATCTGAAAGGTTCGTCACTCGCGAGGTAGCAGCCATGCCCATTTCCCAAAGTGTTTGCCAGAATAGTCCGGCGTCTTCCGGCACTGGAGTGTGCAGATGCTGTAGTTCTTCATCTAAGCAACCGCGGTTCAGTAGCGCCACCGCAAAGCCACTCCAGCGACATGGAAGGCACTTTCCTGGGCATTGCAGCATGTTGTGTTGCGAAATATCTCTATTCGATTCATCAGGCAAGTCATCAAGTGTCATTGAGTATCCCATATATTCCTTGATCTCCCTATCGGTTGGCATAGAGTAGGGGACTCCTGCAGCAGAGGCCAATACAATATCAGGAACCTGAACACGAAATGAGTCGTGGCAGCCTTCGGAATAAACAACAGCCTCCCCTGCCGAGAGTCTTTGAAGATAGGAACGTTGCGGTTCGGATAGGTTGGTGCACTCGCCAAGCAGGTTTCGGTCGTCACCAGCGACAATGCGGTGGATGATTTTGAGATTGGTGTTCTTGATCACATCGGAAACGAGTTTGCCTGGGATTTGCTCAACAATGATGAATCCCTCCCCATA
>JAKQFZ010000383.1 GCA_029558215.1 Candidatus Omnitrophota bacterium | reverse complement strand
GCCAACTCTGGCGGAGACCTACACGCCAACGAGCACACCGACACTCACCCCGACCATCACTCCAACGATGACCGATATTGGTGGACAGTGTGCCAGACGTTGGGAGTTCAGTCAGGATGGCAACGTGGGGGACTGGAAGTTCTACAACGATATCACGGTTCCTGTTGTTGCAGCTGGCTATCACACCAGCAGCAGCACGACAGATGATCCTCGAATTCGAACGCTCAGTTCCCTGAATATAGATGCAGACAACTACAAGATGTTGGAAGCGCGGATGAAGTGTACGGCGGGCAACATGGGACAGCTATTCTTCCGCTCACCTTCGGACACGGCCTACACGGGTACCAAGAGCCTGACGTTTCCTGTGCCGAACAACACAACATTTGTGACCTATCGGCTGGATCTTCGCGGTGTTGCCAGTTGGAAAGGTATCATTGATCAACTCCGCTTTGATCCGGTGAATGCTTCCGGTGCCAGCATCGAGATTGACTACATTCGAGTCTGCTATCCGCTCGGCATGGAGAAACCCGTTTGGGAGTTTAACGCGGACGGCAACAAAGAGGGCTGGACAGCCAATCCCCACTTGACCAATATCTCTGTGGTCGGTGGGTTGCTGAGCGGTGAAGTGTCTTCAACCAATCCGACCTTCATTTCCCCTGGCACCCTCACCGTGGACTCGGCCAAACAGAACGCCATCCGAATGCGAGCACGCCTGTCAGCAGGAGATCGGCTGCGAGTTTTCTACCGCAAGCAGGGCGAGACGACATACGCGGGTTACAAGGATGCTTTGGTTCCGAGCAACCAGAGTTTTGTTCATTACTGGGTGGATCTTTCACGGGATGCCGACTATACGGGCACCATTGAACAGTTTCGTCTCGCGCCCTTGGGAGCACCGGTTGGAGCGAAGTTAGAGGTAGACAATTTCCGAGTGGTGCAACCGGCATACGGTTTTGCCTGGCGCTGGGATTTCGACACGGACGGCGACCTTAATGGCTGGACAGCACTGAAGCATCTCTCGGCACCAGTTGCTGCCAACGGCTTCTTGACCACTACAACAACGGGAGACGACTCGAATCTTGTCTCTCGTTCGGAGTTGAACATTGATGCGGCAACGAGGCAATGGGTCGTGATTCGGATGAAGGTTTCGGCAGGTACGTTTGCGGAGTTGTTCTACAAGGCACCGAAGGAAATCTTCAGTGCTGCCAAGAAGAAACGGTTCGATCTGCTGAACAACACGGACTTTGTGACCTATACGCTGGACATGTCCGGTGAATCCAACTGGACAGGAACTATTGATCATCTGCGGATCGACCCGACTACAGCAGTCGGTGCCACAGTCGAGATAGACTACGTGCTGGTGCCCTGAGGGACGGTGCCGAACTCTTGCACTATGTCTTTCAGTATGGAGTTTCGTCTTGGCGGAACGAGATGAGGGAACTCTCTTGCTACTCCGTGCCCATCAGCAAAGGCTCTTTGCTCCGAAGCATCTCCTGAGCGTAGTCGAAGGGATTCCGCTCAGATTGACACTCTCGCCTGGACTGGTGTTCAGTTTGCCCCCAGCGTAACTGAGCCAGCGTGCTCACTCATCGGAAGCATCTCCCTCGGAAACATCCAGCGAAGAATCCTTCGCTGGTTGACATGAGAGGAGGAACTCCTCGGTCGCGGCGATCGCCGAGCTGTCCGATTTCGTACCTGGGCGGATTTTACTTGACACATATATAGTATATATATATACATTATATATCTTATCTATGATTGGAGGTGATCGGTCGTACACGTTTTGGTGAGAATGAAGATGTACAGCAAGTAGCCTAGACCGCTGAATGCGGAACGGAGGAGAAAGGGATGAGTACTTTGAGAAGAATGTTTCTGGTGGTGGTTATCATGCAGATTGCATCCGCGCTGAGTTTTCGGTGCGCGTTGGCGGCTGATGAAGGGTCCTCAGAGGAGAAGATAGGCATCTATGATTCACGTGCAGTAGCTGTAGCGTTTTGCGGCTCGGCAACGCATACGAAGCAGATCACAGAACTCGATGCGGAATACGAAAGAGCGCTGAAGGCAGGAGACACGGAGAAGGTGGAGAGGATCAAGAGCGAGAGACAGGGCAGTCAGACGCGTATGCACCTCCAAGGGTTCAGCACCGCACCGGTGGATGATATCTTGGCAACCATAGAGAAGCCGATGGAGAAGATAAAGACGGCTAACGGACTATCGGAGATCGTCTCGAAATGGGACAAAGAGAAATTGAAGAAGTATAGGAATGCCAAACAGCTGGACATTACCATGGATCTCGTGAGGGCCTTCGCTCCCAACGAAAGGCAGATGAAATCGGCGGTTGAGATTCAGAAGGTCAAGCCGTGTCCGATGCCGACGGAAAGTGGCAAAGCGCTGGATGCCCAGTCTGAGCACCGGTAGAGTTCTTTGCTCTCTGGGTGGCTGTCTTCTGCGCCACTGAGGCCTGTTCCTCGTTCTCAGTAAGTCAACGCTTCTGATAGCATGGCTTTGCGAAGAGAGCCGTTAACCGTGGGACGATTCTGATCGAAAGCGGGATAGGGTGCGGTCTACTCTGCGGACCGCACTCTACCTGTTGCAGGTCACTCCTGGATCGCGAACGGGGGGCGTATAGACTGCGGGATAAAGCGGAAGGAGTGTTCCGACTGCTCACCCCGGCCTATTGAGACCAGCCCGTTTCTTGTTTTCTCTTGACTGATAACAATCACGATGATAGCTTCCCAAAAATACTGAGACGAAACCCTCCCCTCGGGGAGAAATCAGGAGTGAGACTCAAATGGCAGATTTGCAGGCATTAGCGGATCAACTCTTTGCGGGCAAGCAGGAAGAGGTCAAGAAGCTGACACAGCAGGCGATTGATGAAGGTGTTTCCCCCAAGGAAATCCTCACCAATGGGCTCATCAAGGGCATGGAAAAAGTCGGGATGAAGTTTAAGAACAATGAGATTTACGTTCCCGAAGTTCTGATCGCCGCTCGAGCCATGAAAGCCGGCATGGGATTGCTGAAGCCTCTCCTGGCAGCAGCAGGCCATGAGCCAATTGCCAAGATTTGCCTGGGGACGGTCCGGGGCGACCTGCACGATATCGGAAAGAACCTTGTCGTGATGATGATGGAAGGTGCAGGTTTTGACGTGGTGGATATGGGCATTGACGTAAAGCCGGAGCAGTTTGTCGAGGCAGCCAAGACCCACAATCCCCAGTTGATTGGGATGTCCGCGTTGTTGACCACCACGATGCCCGCTATGAAGGACACCATAGACTCTCTCAAGGCAGCGGGCCTGACCAATGTCAAGACCATTGTCGGTGGCGCACCGTTGACTCAGAAGTATGCGGATGAGATTGGTGCCAGTGGTTATGCGCCCGACGCGGCCAGTGCGGTGGACACGGCGAAGCAACTCTTGGGATTGGCCTAAGCGGACGAATATGCCAGGGCGGTTCCAGAGTTCTGCCTGTTGACCCGTCTGGGATGTGAATACGAGCAAGACAAGTCCCTCTGAATGTTTGTTCATGCTTCAGAGGGGCTTTCATTTATGGTAGGTTTGTGTTGTACTCCCCCAGACAAAGGGGTATGTTATCCACGTTGAGGCGAGGGAGTATGTTGGAGCCTGGTTTCTGGTTGATGTTTGCCGTTCGAGTGCCGGCGCTGCTTGTGGCGCTCACGGTACATGAATGGGCACACGCCTATACGGCGATGCGAAAGGGAGATCTGACCGCTTACGATGCGGGTCGGGTCTCTCTGAATCCATTTGTGCATCTGGATCCCATAGGCAGCATCGGATTGCTGTTGGGGTTTTTCGGATGGGGAAGGCCTGTTCCGGTGGATCATCGCTTGCTCAAGAATCCGACTCGGGACTCCATGTGGATTTCGTTTGCCGGGCCTTTGTCGAATCTGACTCTCGCCGTCGCGTTTGGTGTAATCTTCAGAATCTGGCATCTGGTTGCCCCACCGACGGAACCCGTTGTTCTTGGTGAAGTGGAGTATTTGCGGGTGAATTTGTGGCAGTTGTCCACTCTGCCCGCTGTGAACAAGATCGTATGGTTTCTCTACACGTTCTTGATCATGGCAATCATCTACAACCTGACACTGGCGTTTTTTAATCTGATTCCTCTGGCTCCTCTGGACGGTTCCTGGGTCTTGCGCGGTTTCATCCCATATCGCAATCTCCGTGCGTATGAACAAATACAACAATATGGGCCGATGATCCTGATCGCGCTGATTTTTTTGGACTATCGCAGTGGAATTGGAATCATTTCAGGAATCATCTGGGGACTTGCCGGACCGGCCTGCTGGCTTGTTTCCGGAGAAAGTCTCAACTCTCTCAGAAGTCTTCTCTGGGCTCTGTTCCAGAGCTTTCGTTGACGGCAAGGAAGGACAATGGACGATATACCGACAACTCGGGCTAATGCCTACACGGTCAGACTCGACAACTTCGAGGGCCCACTGGATCTGCTCATCTATCTAATCCAGCGCAACGAGATGGACATCTTCACCGTTTCCGTCTCCAAGATTGCCGAGGACTATTTCCGTTTTCTGGCTCAAGTTCCCAGCGTGGATTTAGATCAGGGTGGGGAGTTCCTGGTGCTGGCTTCGACGATGATCCTGTTCAAAGCCCGACAGTTGCTTCCAAGTCCGCCCCTGGAAGAGGACGAGGAACTGTTCGATCCTTTTGCCGAAACGCGCCGTCTGGAAGAGCACGAGCGGTATCGTAAGATCGCCCAGATCCTCAAGGAATACGAAGTTCAGTGGTCTTCCGTTCACAGTCGCAAGGACAGCACCGCCGCAGATCTTTCAGAAGTGATCTGGGAGCTGGAGGAAGTCAGCATTTTCGATCTCTATCAGGCATTCCAGAAAGTGCTTCGGGAATTGGGTGCCGAGAAGCCTTCTGTCGTCTTCGGCGCAGATTACACGGTGGATGAAAAGGTCGCCGAACTGCGGATGCTCGCGTCGGAACTGAAGACCTTCAGTCTGACGGAGTATCTTAAGCAGATGCAGTCCCGCTCCGAGATCATCGTCACTTTTCTCGCCCTCTTGGAGTTGGTGCGCCTGCAGGAACTGGCCGTCAAACAGCACAAGATCCATGGAGAGATCTGGGTCGTCAGTCTCCAGGTCTCGCCTGAGCAACAGAAAGACAATGACTATCAAGAGGAGGGAAGCCAGGAGTGACCAACGACACGGATCATCAAAACGAAGTTGGTTCAGCAGAGCAGGCCACTGAGGAAAAACCCAAGGAGGTCGAGGATTCTCCTGCAGTTGGGGAACCGGATTTACACAACGATCTCGATGGCACCGATGAGGCGGATGATGAGTTCGAGCAATCTCCGGTTGCGTATTCTATGGATGTCGAAGATGCCGATGATATTTCGTCCGACAGTTCATCTGAAGAAGTTGAGATAGAAACTGCGCCTTGTGACGAGGAAAACTCACCCTTGCTTGATCCCGATCAACTGGATCGGGTTCTTCTGTCTCTGCTTTTCGTTGCGGACAATTCCGTTCCTGTTCAACGTTTTCTTCCAGTCTTTGAGACCGAAGCGAATCTCATTGCACCCAAGAACGAACGAGAGCGCAAAGAGCTGGAACTGCAGCTGATTGACGAGATCGTGGCAGGACTTGAACGAATTGCCGCTCGTTTTGAAACGGATGAGAGCAGTCCTCTCCAGTTGGTGGAGATCGCTGGCGGATATCAGTTGTGCACCAAGCCGGAAATGTCCGTGCATATTGACCGTTTCTTCGAACGGCGCAAACGTGCAACACTCTCGGGCGCGGCTTTGGAAACTCTGGCGATCATCGCCTACCAGCAGCCCATCACCCGTGCGGAGTTGGAAGCGATTCGAGGAGTCAATGTGGATTACATCGTCCACTCACTTCTGGAGCGCCGACTGATTCGAGTCGCAGGACGCAAGGATGCGCCTGGCAAGCCTTTCATGTACCGAACGACTCGGTTCTTCTTGGAATACTTTGGATTGGGGAGTTTGGATGATCTACCGCAGGTGGATGAGCTTCGAGAGGCCTTCTCCCGAGAACCCAGCGAACAACAAGAGGGTCTTGAGGAAGACGCTGAATCTCCAGTTGAGGTGCCCTCTGAGGCAGCATCTTCTGAAACGGAGGCTCTGCCTGATTCCCAGGATCACGATCTCTCAGAACCCACACCGTAGGTTGGTTTGTGTCTGACGCACCGTCTGGATGCGACCAGCTCACGCTTTGGATTGCAGATGATGGAAACATCCAAATCTGAACGGCTTCAGAAGATTCTCGCCAGCGCCGGAATCGGCTCACGTCGCTACTGTGAGCGCCTGATTGTCGAGGGGCGCGTCACGGTGGATGGAAAGCAGATAGACTCTCTTGGAACCAAGGCAGATCCGGAACACTCGAAGATCACAGTTGATGGAAAGCCCCTGGGAACAATGGAAGTATGTCTGACCCTGATGCTCAACAAACCGGTCGGCGTCGTGACGACTCTGAGTGATCCCCAGGGAAGACCCAGCATCAAGGACTGTATCCCCAAAGAGTATGCGGCTCTTCGCCTCTATCCAGTCGGACGCTTGGACATGGACACCAGCGGACTGCTTCTGTTGACCAATGACGGGGATTTGGCCTATCGAGTCATGCATCCGAAACATGAAGTGACCAAATGGTACCAGGCAGAGGTGACGGGCACTCTCAAGGAGCAGACCCTTCAGCGACTGCGTACGGGAGTGCTGCTCGATGACGGGCTGACCGCACCTGCCGAAGTTCAGGTTCAGGGTCAACGTGAGAACCGAACCGTTGTCTTGATCGGCATTCGCGAAGGAAGAAACCGACAAGTGCGGCGAATGTTTGCAGCCGTCAAGTGTCGTGTTGTATTCCTGAAGAGGCTTGCCATAGGCCCACTGAAGTTGGGTGATTTGGGAAAAGGGGAGTGTCGCCCTCTGTCGAACCAGGAACTCGATGAGTTGACGAGGGTTCTTCAGGAAGACTGAAGGAGGAGCACGTTTTGAAAGAACGATTTCTCTATGGTGGTGCTCTGGTAGATATGTTTCTTTTTCATTCTGAGAGGAATGCAGCAGGAAGGAGTGCGCGTATGGAAAAGCATTTGGAGACGGATGTTCTGGTAGTGGGAGCAGGGGCGTCTGGAATTCCCGCCGCAGTGGCCGCAGCCCGCGAGGGAGCCAACGTGGTGCTTATGGAGGAAGATTCAGTTGT
>JAKQFZ010000375.1 GCA_029558215.1 Candidatus Omnitrophota bacterium | reverse complement strand
TGCCTGCTCTCGACGCAGACAGCGATTGGAATTCTTCCTATAACACGGACCTCCAGACCGGTGTGCAGGCATACGAAACGCTCACCCCGTTCCTGGTGATTGTCGGACTTGTATCGCTTGCGATGCTCGTCATAGGTTTAGTGGCGGGACGCTGGTGAGATAGGATGGTCCTGACTCGTCCTGTCGTCGAATACAAACCGGGTGGGGTGCGTGCCACCATACCCCACCATAACCCGGTTTGCTTTTCTGGTGATCGTGTATGACAGAGTACAGCGAAGACGACGAGGGCACCGAAGAACAGGGATGGAGCAAAACAACACCAGAATCCGTCCTGTTCTCGCAGGAAGCACTCACCAACAAAGCGCAACTTCGGGAAACCGAAATAAAGCCAAAGAGCATCGAATGGCTCAACGATCAGGGACTATCCAAGGGATGCCGCGAAGCGTGGAAAAAACTCTTAATATCCACGTTCGATAAAAGCAAGATCCTGTCAATCACCGATGAAAAGAACCTCTCGCAGATGGAATCCGCGTTACACCTCGAACTCGCCATGAACTTCCTGCGATTGCAGTATCAGACCTTCGACCTCGACAACCCGCTGCTCATGCAGTTAGAGCAGATCACACTCTGGGACTTCCGGCACATTCTCACCAGGACACGCGACGGATACGAAATCGGGCAACAGCATAAAATGAGTTACTCCACCGAACAGACGCAGACGCAGGTCATAAAAGACGCTCGGGGCGGGAAGAAACCAGGGCGGCTCTTTGGATTATTGGGGTGAACTGAAATTGAACTTCAAAGCAGTGGGAATCGTTGTTGTGATGGCCATCGTCGGAGGCGGGTTGATTGGAATGGTCAAACTCCCGACTGTGCCGTTGCCGATCAACATGATCCTCGGTGTGCTTATCATCCTCATCGGTGGAATTGTCGGGCCGGTGTACTGGCTCATCGAACTCAAAATGCTGGCACCAGAAGCGTATATCTTCGAACGATGCAGGAAAAAGGATCTTCCCGTCCTTCTTGACGTCGAGATCGGGAGCAACAAGGGTGAACTGGTGCCGGGCGAAAAGGACAAGGGCAAGGGTCCGATATTCACCTACAAGGACGATGAAGACCTAAAACTCGATCCGGCATACCTGCATAACACCGAAGCGATCAACCTCGGCAACGGGCTGTACATGTACCAGTATGCAACCTCTCAATACCTACCACTCTCACCAAAGAACGTGCTGGGATTGAACACATGCAAACGTATCGCCCGTGAATGCTTCCCAGAACTGGATTTCCTGAACGACCGTGACCTCATGGGGTTCATCAAGATGGACAGAACCGCCCTTGCGGAGAACGTCGCCACAGTGCTGGAAAAGTATGATCCTGAATGGAGTGACGGATCGAAGGTGAAAACAGAGGAAGTAATGAACGCGATCATTGAGTTGCAGGACAAATGCAGCAAAACACCGATCGACACACACCTGCCAATGGCACTCACTGCAGCGTTCGCCATGAACCCCGTCACGCACCAGAGCCAGGACCTTGCAGGTGCCTGGGCCATCCTCAAGAAACTTGCAGACCTCGACGCATGGAAGAAGTGCAACATCATGATCTACGCCATGGCGTTCGTGATGGTTATCGGTGTGCTGGTATTTGCAATATTTGTCCTGACGATGTGATATGAACAAAAACAAAACGAGGTGAAAACAATGGAAACAAAAACAGAACAGAACTTAATGCCAAAAAAGAATCAGGTCTATGACCTTATTGACTACATCGTGAACACAATTCCGGGCTTGATAATGGCCG
>JAKQFZ010000367.1 GCA_029558215.1 Candidatus Omnitrophota bacterium | reverse complement strand
GATGCCGACGCCGTCGGTTTTCAGCCAGGCGTTGTTCGTGCTGACGGTGTTCCAGTCGGATTCGGTTTGTAGTGACGCCGTAAGGCGTTTCTCGGAATATGCCCTTACGGGCACACTACGAACCTCCAAATCCAGCCAGCCAACATCATATTCATCAAGATTTCTCATCTACAAACCCCGTCTTGCAACGTCTTCTCAAATATACCTTATTTCGCGCAGAGTATTCAACCAGAAACCGTGTCGGCTCATTCACGCAGGGGTGGAGACTGGCATCCCGAACGACTGAGGCTTGCCGAAGGAGTGAGCGCAGCCGAAGGATTCAGCATGGCCGTTGGTGGGTGGGAAGATCCGTCTTCACATAGAGTCTTGTCGCTCGATTCGGAATCTGTATTGAACCGTCAGGCTTTCCCCCTGCTTCACCGTCGCTCGGAAGAATGCGCCGAAACGACCGTAGTCACGGTAGGCCGAGTAGAGAGTCGGTTTGGGATTGTCTGGATGATTCTCCTGGGTGACAACATAACGATGCCCGCCAACAGTGAAGGCCATGGAAACCCAGGGAAGGTCGGTGTCCTCGCGAGGGTTGATGTCTGGAGCGTGGAACTGGTAGACAGTGGCGTCGGGATCCGCTTCCGGCTCGCGTTTTTGGTCGCGTGCTTCCTTCGCCCTCTTGGCGATCTGTTCCGCCCGCTCGGCAACTTCCTGGTGCGCCCGAAAATGCACCCCAGCATGTTCCGGATCCCCGTCCAACTCGACGTCGCACGTCGGAGCCGTCAGAACACTCTTGAAATCAATGGACAGAGGAAAGACATCCGAGCCCTCGGAAGGAACCTGGATGCTCATCGTTCGCGCCTCGCTGATCACGGTGGTTCCTTCCAGGTCGTTCCAGTGAATCAGGGCAGTCACGGAGGCGTCGTTCTTGGTACAGGTGAATTCAAGAAAGCGTTGATGCATCTGCGCGCCACCTTTCATGTGCCAGAAATCAGCGCTCTTGCCTTGGTAGCCCGTTTTGTTCCATCCAATGAAAATCCCCCGATGATGCGGATAGAGCACACCGAGTCTATTGGTCAACACAACGTCGTTTGGAGGATCATAAACTGCCAGATAGGGTTTGCCCGTCTCGAAAAAGCGTTGCTCGCTACTGTTGTCGAATTCATAGAAATATCGAACGACAGGCTTGCCAAAAACAAGAAGTTCCAGATAGGAGCCAACTTGATCAATCCAAACGTATCTTCTCTTTTTCGCATATCGGGCTTCACTCTCGCAACAGCACTCACTGTCCCGAAAAGGAAACGTGCCACAACCAAGTCCCAGAAACATCAAAACAGCGATAGACAATAGACGGCGCATGAGTCTCTCTCCTTACTCAATTGTTCTTTGGCACTCTCCCGCAGAGGTGTTTTCTGGCTGACTGAAGCACCTTTGCGACTTCTCGCTCAGTGTCCTCCTCCAATGGCGTGGGAACGTGCCCGGCAAGAATGTCCTGCTTGCGTTCCCGGCACCGCTCCGCCATGGTCTTTCGGCCATCCTGAAACCAGGCTTCAAAATACTGCCGGTCGAGCAAATCGGGAAACCACAGTTCCTCACGGAAATGTCGGACTGTATGCTCATCAGCAAGATAACTGCCGTCGCGAAGGCCTCTCTCAACGGCGTCCAAGCCAATCTTGTCGTCTGTGATCTCAATGCCTCTCATCATGCGTTCGACATAGGCAATGGCCT